>JAZULX010000159.1:0-17101 GCA_045603325.1 Oscillospiraceae bacterium
AGCCAACGGAAAACAGTGCTTTCAACATAGGTTTCAAGGTCAGCAATCTGGCTGGAAAGAGTTTCACTTTCTTCTGCAGTAAGACGTACTGCAGAGGGCAGGCTCAGGTAAATTGCGGATTCGGTAGAGGTGTCGCTTACCCAGAGGTCTGCGGCCTTTTTCTGCATTTCGTCAGCAACGTAATAAGTAATGTTGATATATCTCAGACCAAAGTCGCCGTCAGAGGTATAAACACTCTTGTTACCGAAGCCAAGTTCACTGCGGGCTTTGTAGAAATCGGTGATAAATTTCTGGCCGTCTTCTACATAATAAGTTTCGCCTTCGTTCCAACCAAAGTTGCAAATATCAGCACCTTCGGGGCTGTAGCACCAGTCGAAGAATTTCATTGCGCCTTCGATATCTTCACAAGCAGTAGTGATGGCCATACCGCCGCCGGCACTGACACGGGAAGTAACTGCGCTGACAATAGCTTTCTGGCCGGGACCGTAACCTTCACGGCGAACAATGGGACAGGGTTCAAGGTTAATGCCGTATCTTTCAAAGTTTACGGAAATATGCTCGCCCATTGCGTCCTTGGTAGCAAGAAGTCCCTGATTGAACTTGGGATTCTCCATACCCGCATTAACGGTCCAGTCGGGATCGATCCATCCCTTATCGAAGCAGTCGATAAACAGTTCGATATACTCTCTGGTTTCGGGAGTAGTGGGACCAAACACAAACTCTTCGGTCTCTTTATCAATAAGGAAACCTGTTGTCAGACTTGCACCCATAGCGTTCATAAACTGACCGTTCATAATTGCACCGGAAGAGTTGGTATCTATGGGATACTGAACACCATTGTTCTTCATGGCCTCAGCAACAACCAGCCACTCATTGATGGTTGTCGGCATTTCAAGACCGGTAGCAGCAAGATAGTCAGCGTTTACACAAAGACCGAGGCTGGGTTTCTCATCTTCATTTGCAATGGTAAGGAATGCGCCGATATGGCCGCCGTCTGTTACAATGACCTTACGGTTAGCTTCATCAGCAAGACCATAATAAGCATAGTTGGGGGCGTATTCAATGTATTCCATAAGGTCAACGTAAATATCGTCCTCAATGGCCTTGTCATAACCGCCGGTGTAGGCAGAACCTTCCATGGAGATCATGTTTTCACATACAATATCAGTGAAATCTCCGGAAGCTACCATCAGATTAAACTTCTCGGTGCCAACCTGTTCGCCGGGTTCCTGGAATATAAAGTCAACATTGAGTTCTTCCTGAATCTTAGTCCAGAATACGTTAACTTCATCGTCACGACCGGGCATACTGGTTCCCTGGCCTCCGCGAAGTGCATAGAAAAAAGAAAATTCAGCACCATCAGGATACAAGGGAAGTTCATAAGATACCTGTTCATATACAGGTCCTTCTTCTACCGGTGCTTCTTCTGCGGGAGGAGCTTCTTCAGGTACAGGTTCTTCAGCCGGAGCAGATTCCTGAACAGCTTCTTCTGCAGGAGCATCAGGTTCTTCAGTCTTTGATGAACAGCCAGCAAAGATACTAAGAACCATCAGAGCAACCAATATTAATGCCAATAGTTTCTTCATTTCTTCATCGTCCTTTCGCATTTATTGCACGTTCTTCACGTGCTCTACACACAAATTAACACATTAGTTAAAATATATCAATAGCAAAAGGACGTTAAGTCAAAAATTGACACCAAAAAGCAGCATAGCACATTCGCTATGCTGCTTAATGTTTTATCTTTTGTTGGAGCGAATCCAGATTTTCTGTTTTTCAGCTTCTTTAATGAGTTCGTCTCTGAAATCCGGATGAGCTATGCTGATAATACTTTCAGCTCTTTCCCATGTAGTCATACCTTCAAGGTTAACGATTCCCTGCTCTGTTACAATGAAATAAGATTGGCTTCTGGGAACCGTAACAATATCTGCACCAAAATGAGCCTTGACATTTGAGTGTTTGTTGCCTTTTGAATCGTTGTAGTATGACTTCATGCAGATGAAGGCTTTACCGCCGGCAGACATGGATGCGCCGGTCAGGAAGTCAAGCTGACCACCGGTACCGCTGATGTGCCTCAGTCCTGATGTCTCCGATGAAATCTGACCAAACAGGTCCACAGAAATGCAACTGTTGATAGAAACCATATTGTCGTGCTTGGCAATTGTTCCGGGATCATTTACATATTCCAACGGGCAAGCGATAACACCGGGGTTCTCATTGACCCAATCATACAGCTCACGAGAGCCTAATACAATGCCCGTAACGCCTTTATTACGATGGAGCTGCTTACGTTTGTTGGTAAGCTTTCCGGCCTTAAAAAGCTCGAGATATGCGTCTGAACACAGCTCAGTGTGCATACCAAGGTCTTTTACATCGCTTTCTGCAATTAGAGTGCCAACAGCATTCGGCATACTGCCGATGCCTAATTGAACTGTTGCACCATCAACAATATATGGTATAATACTTTTGGCAATCTGGTTATCCTCGAAACTTGGCGCTGAAGATTTCATCTCCATGATTGGGGCATGTTCGCCTTCAACTATGCAATCGACATCCGAAATGTGGATGCACTCGTCAAACCCACCATAGATTTTTGGCAGATGTTCGTTTATCTCAACAATAACATAATCGGCATTTTCCAATACGCCATATGCGCCGCCAATAGAGCAGGACAGGTTAAAATAGCCGTGATCGTCCATTGGGGTGACTGAGATCATAGCCACGTTTACCGTCAGAAAATGCCTGTAATAAGGCACATAATGGCGGAAAAGCATAGGAATGGGATTGCACAGACCTTTGTCGCACAGGCTGCGCTCATAGCTTGAACAATGCCAGCTGTTGTAGATGAAGTGTTCACGCTCAGGGTCGCATTCAACTACCTGTATTGGGCCAAACAAAAGGTTGCCGCGAATTTTTACGTCAAAAAGCTCTTCCTTTCGTTTAGCAAGGGCTTCATCAAGAAGAGTCGGAAAGCCAAGAGAAATGGTATAGTCAACCCAGTCGCCTGATTTGACAATTTTGACAGCTTCCTCCGGAGTTTTAAGCTTCTTGTTATATTCACTGACCAGATTAAACATAATATCAATCTCCCAATATAGTGTATCTATATTTTACCATCACTTATCAGTTACATTCAAGTACTATATAGAGGAAATTATAATGAAAAACAGTTTTGAAATTACTCCAGTTGCATATATCAGATCAGACTTCCCTACAAAATTTGGTATTCCGCGCCAGAGTGGTATTGTATCCAATCTGCGTTCAGTGATAGTCTTTGAGCCTGAATATCGCGATCCCGAAGCCTTACGCGGTATCGATGGGTTCACTCATCTCTGGCTGATTTGGCAGTTTTCCAAAGCTGTGAGAAAAGGATGGTCCCCTACCGTTCGCCCGCCAAGGCTTGGCGGAAACACCCGTATCGGAGTGTTTGCAACAAGATCACCTTATCGTCCGAACTCTCTGGGACTGTCATCGGTTAAACTGGAAGCTGTAGAACATCATGAAGAATTTGGTACTGTCCTGATAGTTTCAGGTGCTGATTTGATGGACGGAACGCCAATATTTGATGTAAAGCCGTATATACCATACACAGATAGTCATCCCGATGCTGTGGGTGGATTCGCATCAGAGCCTGTTGAGGAAAAGTTGAAAGTTACCATCACCGATGAAATGTTGAAACTCATTCCTGAGGATAAAAGAAACGGTCTGGTGAGCGTACTTGCGCTTGATCCCAGACCGCAGTATCATAATGATCCCGATAGAATATATGGTTTTGAATTTTCAGGATTGGAAGTGAAATTCAAGGTTCAGGAAGCCGTCCTGACAGTGACAGACGTTCAGCCTCTTCAATGAATCTGTCCAGCTGACGCTGGTTCTTGATAATGCGCATTTTTGAAGCATATTTTTGTTTTAAAAATGCGCGTTTTTTCTGTTTTTCAGGCGTCCTGCTTGTAAAAAGAATCCAGCTGACAAATTCAAAATCGAGTTTTTCATCACAGCCGTGAGCCATATCAGGCCTGCTAACACCTTTAAATTTTCTATATCGCTTATACGCGCGCAAAAGGCAATTGAATCTGTTGAACAGCAAGAAAATAATCAAATCTGCGTTATTCAACCGCTCCTCTTGAAACTGCCAAGTGTAATTGCCGTCAATTATCCAACTTTCATGACTATCCATGAAGTTTCTGCACATTGCTCGGGCAGCATCTTTACCCCGTTCAACCCAGTTTTCTTCAAATTGAAGTGTATCGAGATGAAGTACAGGCAGACAATATAGCTTTCCAAGTTTTTGCGCAAGTGTTGACTTCCCGCTTCCGCTATGACCCATAATGGCTATCTTCATGCTCTGCCTCCTTTCCGAACAAAAAGAAAAACCTTGAAACATAAGTTTCAAGGTTTTGGAGCTGCTGACCAGATTTGAACTGGTGACCTCATCCTTACCAAGGATGCGCTCTACCGCCTGAGCTACAGCAGCATTTTGGCGACCCGGAACGGGCTCGAACCGTCGACCTCCAGCGTGACAGGCTGGCGTTCTAACCAACTGAACTACCGGGCCATCTCCTAGACAGCTTCGTTATTATACTCATAGAACGCTGTTTTGTCAAGCATTATTTTCGAAGTTTTTCTATTTATTTTTCGCCCGGCAAAAGTGCCGGGCGAAAAATGATTTAGAAATTATCAACTTCTTCCTGGCTGACCATTGCTATGCCGCATTCTGCAAATGCTTTCGCACCTTTATCCTTATCAGAGGGTCTGACAATAAGGACTGCATCATCAAGGGTACTCCGGCAGAAAGAATAAGTGTACTCAACAGAAATGTCGTTATCTTCCAGAACTTTCAGTGCATCTGCCAGACCACAGGGTTTGTGAGGAATACGCATGCAAATAACGTTGTTGATTTTTGCCACGTAACCTCCGTTTTTCAGGGCATCCATAGCAGGATCGATATCTGCACTCTTTACAATGCATCGAACAATACCGAAACCGGAAGTATCAGCCACAGACATAGCAAGAAGATTGATTTTGTTCTCTCCAAGGAGCTGCGCAAGTTCACGAAGAGAACCTTTAACGTTTTCAAGATAAATAGAAATTTGCTTAATATACATTTGAATTCTCCTTTACTTTCACTGGTTCGAATATTCTTCTTATTAATTATTATAACACCAATTTTCACTATTGTGTAGTGTTTATTTATAAAATAATGAATAAATATTTAAAAAGGCAAGAGTAATCAATCTCTTGCCTTTTTTTATTAAAGTTTATTTCTCTGTATCTTACCGCTGATGGTTTTGGGAAGTTCATCACGGAATTCAACAATTCGAGGATACTTGTAAGGAGCAGTATGTTCCTTGACGTATGTCTGAATTTCTTTCTTAAGTTCTTCTGTTCCTTCGGTTCCTTTGACAAGCACGATGCTGGCCTTGACAACCTGGCCGCGAATCTCATCGGGAGCGGCAGATACACCGCATTCAAGAACATAAGGCAGTTCCATGATAACGTTTTCGATTTCGAAGGGTCCAATACGGTAGCCGGAAGATTTGATGACATCGTCGGCACGGCCAACGTACCAAAGGAAACCATCTTCATCACGCCAGGCAAGGTCACCGGTGTGGTACCAGCCGTCGTGCCAGGCTTCTTCGGTCTTTTCGGAGTCTCGGTAATACTCCATAAACAGACCACAGGGAATCTTCTCGGAAGTTCTGATTACAATCTCGCCATTTTCACCGTCGTCAACAAGGTTGCCGTCAGCGTCCATAAGTTCAACATCATAAGTGGGAACGGGTTTGCCCATGGAACCGAGTTTATTGGGATTACCCACAAGGTTTGCGATGGTAAGAGTAGTTTCAGTCTGGCCGAAACCTTCCATAATCTGCAGTCCGGTAGCCTTTTGGAACTGGACAAATACTTCGGGGTTAAGTGCTTCACCAGCAGTCGTTGCATGCTTGATTGAACTGAGGTCATACTGAGAGATGTCCTGCTTGATAAGCATACGGTACATTGTGGGAGGAGCACAGAAAGTAGTGATGTTGTATTCCTTGAAGAGTGGCAGTATCTCAGATGCATTGAACTTGTCAAAGTCGTAGACAAACACTGCACCTTCGCACATCCACTGACCATAGAGTTTGCCCCAAAGAGCCTTGCCCCAACCGGTATCGGAAATAGTCAGATGGAGGCCGTCTCTTCTGCAGCAATGCCAGTACTTGGCGGTTACAAAGTGGCCGAGAGGATACTTGTGATTATGAGCAGCAATTTTGGGATAACCGGTGGTACCGGATGTGAAGAACATGATCATGGGGTCTTCGCCGCAGGCAGTCTCATCATCACGATGGAATTTGCGGGTAAACAGATAATACTCGTTATCGAAGTCACGCCATCCTTCCCTGCTGCCGCCAACAAGGATCTTTGTTTTAAGGGTGGGAGAATTGGGTTCAGCCAGTTCAACCTGACGTGCGCAGTCACCGTCTGCTGTACAAACGATGGCAGAAACACCGGCAGAATTGAATCGATACTCATAGTCATGCTGAACAAGAAGGTTGGTTGCGGGAATTGCCACAGCACCGATTTTGCTCAGGCCAAGGATTGAGAACCAGAACTGGTAATGACGCTTGAGAACAAGCATTACCTTGTCACCCTTTTTGATACCAAGGGATTTGAAGTAGTTTGCTGCCTGAGAGGACTTTTCTTTTATATCCTTGAAGGTAAACTTGTTGACATTCATATGCTTGTCGAGGTGAACCATGGCAAGCTTATCGGGATACTTTCTGCCAAGTTCATCAACGATATCGAACGCAAAGTTAAAGGTATCGGTATTCTTGAAATCTGCTCTGATAAGGCCGCCCATTTCGTTTTCAACAACATCCACAAAGTTATTGACCAACAGAGGATCGTCTGTTCTGAGGGTGGCAGCAGGCTGGAATATGATATCATCTTCCTTTTCGTCGCCATGCATAACAACAGCAAGGAATACGCAGTCTTCACCGCCAACAGCGATCATGCCATGAGGACGATCAGAGTTATAATAAATGCTGTCACCGGCTTCAAGATACTCGTAGTTGCCGCCGATCTGAATCTTCAGTTTGCCGCTGATGACATAGTCAAGTTCCTGACCAGCATGGGTAGTAAGATGAATAGGCGTATTTTCAAGCTTGGGATCGTACTGATATCTGCAGAAATAAGGATCGGCAAGCTTGTTGACAAACATCGGTGCCAGGTTGTCTATATCAATACCGTTTTCTCTTGCAGTGGGCTGCCCCTCGCCTTTTCTGGTAACGGTATAAGTAGACAGCTTAGCACTGTGACCTTCAAGAATATCAGTAATGCCTATGCCAAATGCAAGTGAGCATTTATGAATAAAAGTAAAGGGAAAGTCTACCAGACCGGCTTCATACGCCTTATACTGTTCAACTGTAGTGTCGGTCTTTTCGGCCATCTGCTCAACAGAAAAACCGATGATCTCACGCATTTCACGAATACGAAATGCCACTTCAAACAGCTGATTCTGAGCATTACGCAACTCCATAAAAAGTTCTCCTTTCAGCAAAAAAAGCTCGTCCCAAAGCATTCTTTGAGACGAGCATAAATTCTTAATACCCGCGGTACCACTCAAATTGCAACAATTAATTGTTACCACCTTCAGGCTCCAACAAGCCCTATGCATTAACGCAGCAATCACGGAAGGCGCCTACTGAACTTTCGGACCTTCAGCTCAGAAGTGATGGGAACATGAAACGTCATTTATCGGGATCACACCAGCCCCGACTCTCTTTGAAACAACTGTTTCGTCCGTCTTCGTCATCGCTTTTCTATTAATTTATTGCTGATATTCTAGCATTTGAGCGCAAATATGTCAACATAAATTTTCCACACAAATTCAGAGGTATATCTAGCATAATTAAGCTGTTTCAACAGAAGCGGCTTTTTGCAGACCAAGTTTTTCGATGGCATCTTCGCGCATCTTATACTTAAGGATCTTACCTGCAACATTCATCGGGAAAGAATCGACAAAATCCACATACTTAGGTACTTTGTGCTTTGCCATATGATCACGAACATATGTTTTCATTTCAGCTTCGGTCATTTCCTGACCTTCTTTGAGGATAATGCAAGCCATGATCTCTTCACCAAGTGCTTCATCGGGAACGCCAATGACCTGAACGTCGCTGACCTTGGGATGAGTATAGATGAATTCTTCAATCTCCTTGGGATAGATGTTCTCACCTCCGCGGATGATCATATCCTTCAAACGACCAGTAATACGGTAGTTTCCTTCCGGAGTACGGCAGGCAAGGTCGCCGGTGTGAAGCCAGCCGTCTCTGTCAATGGCAGAAGCAGTTGCTCTGGGCATTTTATAGTAACCCTTCATGATGTTGTAGCCCCTGGCGACAAACTCACCGGTGACTTCATCGGGCAGATCCTCCCCAGTTTCGGGGTCAATTATTTTACACTCTATCTCAGGAAGCGCACAACCAACGGTGGATACTCGAACTTCAAGCGGATCGTCTGTACTGGACATTGTGCAGCCGGGAGACGCTTCTGTCTGGCCATATACAATGGTGATTTCCGTCATGTTCATCTTCTCCACAACGTCCTTCATTACGGAAATAGGACAGGGAGAGCCCGCCATGATACCTGTTCTCATATAAGAGAAGTCTGTCTTGGGGAAATCAGCGTGCTCCAGCAGAGCGATAAACATAGTAGGAACGCCATGGAAGCACGTAATGCGTTCCTGATGGATGCAAGCCAAAGATGGCTTTGCAGAGAAATAGGGCATGGGATACAAAGAAGCGCCATGAGTCATGGAGGCAGTCATAGCCAGAACCATGCCGAAACAATGGAACATGGGCACCTGTATCATCATGCGGCCCTCAGTGGACAAATCCATACGGTCACCGATACACTTACCGTTGTTTACAACGTTATAATGAGTCAGCATAACACCTTTGGGGAATCCGGTTGTTCCGGAAGTGTACTGCATATTGCAGACGTCATCAGGAGAAACATTTGCAGCCAAACGGTAAACTTCTTCAACAGGAGTCTGGTCAGCCAGTTCAAGAGATTCATCCCAGGTCATGCAGCCTTCCTGCTCAAAACCCACAGTGATTACATTTCGCAGGAACGGCAGACGCTTGGCGCGCAGGGGTTCATTTTTCTTCTTGGATTTCAGTTCAGGACAAAGCTCATTGATGATCTCAGCATAGTTGGAGTCGCGGTATCCGTCGATCATAATGAGAGTGTGGGTATCGGACTGGCGGAGCAAATACTCTGCTTCGTGGATTTTATAGGCAGTGTTCATGGAAACAAGAACAGCACCAATTTTGGTGGTTGCCCAGAAAGCTATGTACCACTGAGGCAGATTGGTTGCCCAAACGGCAACATGTGTACCTGACTTAACTCCAAGCGAAACCAGAACTCTGGCAAAATTGTCAACATCTTCGCGGAACTCGGAGTAGGTTCTTGTGTAGTCAAGAGTAGTATAATGGAAAGCTATCTGGTCGGGGAATTCTTCACACTGAGCGTCAAGGACCTGAGAGAAGGTCTTATAGATAAGTGTTTCCTTTTTCCAGATGAACTCGCCGGTGTTGCGTTTATTCTTATAAAGATGCTTTTTGGCTCTTGCGGTGGAATCGAATTTGGACATATAGTCCTCAAAATGAGTAAGAATGATCTCAAGATCGGACAGTCCTTCGATCCAGTCTGGGCTCCATTCGATGGCAATACAGCCCTTATAGTTGACAGACCGCAGAGCGTTCATCAGCTCATTCATGGGAAGCTGACCCTCGCCAATGAGTTCATGAGTCATTTCTCCGTTGCTTACAGAAGCATCGGAAAGAATGACCAGTTTAACATATGCACCAAGATTGGTGATAGTTGTTTCTGCATCTTCGCCGGCAACAAAAATTGTGTCGTGCATATTCCAGCAAGCTGCAAGGTTGTCGCTGGCAAACTCATTAAGAGCGTCACGAAGCTTTGAAGTATCTGCAAAATAACCGCTGGATTCAATAAGCAGCTCAATTCCGCTGGCTTCAGCATAACGAACGATCATTTTAAGAGCAGAAATAACTTTATCGCGGTCATCTGCATATGTATGAACCAAAACATGATCAACGCTCATGTTCTTGGCGGTCTTAATCGCTTTGCTGACTTCGCTGTCATCATCAACAAAGTCACAGGAAGTGTCTATGCAGGGAATACTCAGTTTCTGTTTCTGCATCTGACGAACAGTGCCTCTGGCAGAGTCGGGGCTAATGGGACTCCCCTTTCCCTCAAAAATGGGGTTGAAAATACTGTCAATTATTACTCCGCCAATTTTTGAATCGGCAGCATATCTGCAATAATCTGAAAAAGCGGGAGCTTTCCAGTTTTTAATACTAAAGGCAAGATTCAATTTCAGCCCTCCTCGTAAACGATCTTATTCAAGGCGTTGACGTAAGCAATAATGCAAGCGCCAATTATGTCGGTGGAAGTTCCGGAACCGGAATAGAGTTTACCGTTTGCTCTGATTTTCAGCATTACAAAGCCAAGAGCTTCACGACCTTCGGTAACGGCCTGAATCTGGAACTCATCAAGCTCGTAGTGGTGACCAACTATCTGTTCAATAGCAAGGAATGCTGCATCAACGGGACCGTCACCTGCGGAAAGACCCTGACGTTTGATTCCGTCTTTAATAAGGGAAATGCAGGCAGTGGCGGTGATGTTATTGCCACTGTTGATCATGTATGTATCTATATGATAAGCAGAAGGCACTTGCAGCGCAGTGCTGGCTACAATAGCATCCAGATCACGGGCAACGACGTATTGCTTCTTGGCAGCGACTACACGAACAGCTTCATAAACCTTAAAGTTATCGTCCTCAGACAGTTCATAACCCAAAGCTTTTACCGCAGAAATTACTTCGGAAATGTCATCGTTAAGGTCAAGACGGATTTCGGGAGACTGAACTGCAGAATCGCTGGCACCGTTATCAAAGGGTGATCCCTCGCTTCGATTGGTCTGAAGTATCCACTGCAGCTGCTTTGAAGAACGATTGATATCGGAAGTTTTCACTCTGGATTCAATTCCAAGTGCGCCGCCTTTGGTGGATATAAGTTTAACGACATCTTCAAGTTTCGGGAAACCCATATCAGCAACAGTAGATTTGATTTCTGTAATACCGCACTGAATTGCCGCAGTCAGACACGCAAGAGCAAGATTCAGATTGTCAGACAGCTGCATAGCAACGTAGACGTCCTTCATTTCGGGAACTGCATCATACAAGCCGTCAAGGAAAGAAGAAATCTCGGAAGGCATAATAATTCCGGAGGTATCGCAAAGAGTAATCTTCTTTGCACCGGCTGCAATAGCGGTTTTGATGGCGGCCACAAGATGCTCGGATTCAGCACGGGTAGCGTCAACTGCAGAGAATTCGACAAAATCAGCCATGGAAGCACATTTGCCAACAAGTTCGCCAATCATTTTTATAACAGCTTCAGCCTTTTTGCCGCAGATATATTCCATCTGAGCAGAGGAAACAGGAACCATAACATGAAGTGCAGGTTTCTTTGCATTCTTAATGCTTTCCCATGCTTCAACAATGGATTCTTCAGTAAAACCAACAGTTGCAGAAACATAGCTGTAATCAACGTCGGCAGCGATAGTTTTATTAACAAGAGTATCAGCTTTGCTGTCTTTAATCTGAGGCAGCTCAATGACATTTACTCTAAGGCTGTCGAGAGTTTTGGCGATCTCGAGCTTTTCTTTGAAGCTAAGACTGGAACCCTTACCGGGTACAAATTCCCTAAGCGTAATGTCTGCAATACTGACTGTTCTCATAGTAGTTACTTTCCTTTCCTGAATGGAATATTTGCCGGCATGTTGCCGAAATTTAATTTAATAAAAACAAAAACCCCAGAAGCGAACTTCTGGGACGATAATAAATACCGCGGTACCACCCGGATTACTGCATGCGCAGTCTCTTTCAGACTCAATCAAGTCATTAGCCATGATAACGGGGCATCCGTAGTTCCCTACTGAAGTTCAGGAACTCTGCTCAGGCGGGAGACAGTCTGAATCATACCCACTGCCTTGCACCAAACGACAGCTCTCTGAAGAGTATTGTGACTCTGACTTAACGCCTTCAACGCATTTGATTTTATTAAGTTGGATAAAGATTATCATATTGCAACACTGTTTGTCAACAGTAATTTTGTTGATGAATTTTAACATATATCGTGTACTTTTTGTTCATTTGGACTTGCAGACTTCGAATAAGATTTATCATTAATCTTTTTGGAGGCTAAAATATGCTGTCTGCTTCACTTATACTGATTTTGAACAGTATGTTCTGTACTCTGCGGCTCTCTTCAGGCTCAGGTTCATTTCCAAAACCGCTTACTGCCGAAGAGGAACAACAGTATCTGATCAAAGCTGCCGAAGGAGATATAGACGCAAGAAATACTCTTATTGAAAGAAACCTTAGACTTGTTGCCCACATAGTTAAAAAATACTACACTCAAACAGACGAGCAGGAAGATCTGATTTCCATAGGCACCATAGGCCTTATAAAAGGTATTACAACGTTTGATTATACAAAAGGTGCAAAACTCGGAACATATGCTGCAAGATGCATTGAAAATGAAATCTTGATGCATTTTCGAAGCAGGAAAAAAACAGCCGGAAACATATCTCTATCTGATGATATCGAGACAGGTAAAGACGGAAACAGTCTGTCAATACTTGATGTTCTCAGTACCGACGAAAACATGTTCGAAGATCTGTGCAACCGTGAGATGACAGCAAAACTCATGCAATGTATAGACACGGTTCTTGACCCACGGGAAAGAGAAATAATCAATCTTCGCTATGGAATAGGAAATGTCATGCCGCTGACGCAAAGAGAAATAGCTCAACGAATGGGCATATCAAGAAGTTACATTTCACGAATAGAAAAGAAAGCACTCAACAAGCTGTATGATGCAATCAATGAATAGGTTGGAAAACTTTTTCTTGAACAGAACATAATTATATCGTACAATATTATTCGCAAGAGAAGAAAGACGGGAGTGATTCAGATGAATGCCTGGGGCCATTTCAAAACAATAACAAAACACAAATTCATAGTTATGACTTATTGTTTTCGCGCAGGCATGATCAAGCAGGGGCTTCTGCATGATTTATCCAAGTACTCCCCTTCTGAATTTCTTGTAGGCGCAAAATATTTTTCCGGTGTAAGAAGCCCCAACGTTCTGGAGCGGCAGGAGCTTGGTTACTCCACTTCCTGGATCCACCACAAAGGACGCAACAAACACCACTTTGAATACTGGGTCGATAACAGCAGGGATGGGTTCTATCCTGTTCCCATGCCCAAGAAATACATTGCAGAAATGGTGTTCGATCGCATAGCAGCATGCAAAACCTATAACGGCAAGGAATACACCGATTCATCCCCGCTAAACTATTACAAAATGGGTTTCGATTCCAGGATAATGAACCCTGATACAAAAGAACAGATTGAAATGCTGCTGACAATGCTGTCAGAGCAAGGCGAGAAAAAAGTCATTGACTTTATTCGCCATCAATATTTAAAAAACCGATAAATTTTCGACACTGTTTGTTTCCGCAAGGTACAAACAGTGTCTTTTTGTTTCCTTTTGTAAACAAATGAACACAATATAATGGCATGACCACAACATTTTGTCTTATTTCCTTGATTTAGGCACAAGATACTGATATAATTAATTAATAATACGATAATCACGGTGAATTTATGGATATTCAGCCTAAAACTTTATACATTATCGTCCCCTGCTATAACGAAGAAGCAGTATTGCCCGATACCAACAATACATTGGTTCAACTGCTTGATCGACTGCTGTTAAGCGGCAAAGTCTCAGGCAGCAGCAGAATCTGCTATGTGGACGACGGTTCCAAAGACGGCACATGGGCACTTATTCAGAGTTTTTGCAATAACAGCAATAACGTATCCGGCATAAAGCTGTCCCGCAATCGCGGACATCAGAACGCCGTTCTGGCAGGGCTTATGACTGTTCGTGGTTCCTGTGATATGGCTGTCAGTATTGATGCCGACCTACAGGACAATCCCGATGTGATCGAACAGTTCGTTGACCATTATTATGACGGATGCGAGGTTGTTTACGGCGTTCGCAGTGATCGCGATTCAGACACCTCGTTTAAACGTTCCACTGCCCAGTCTTATTATAAATTGCTGGAACTGTTAGGCGTGGAAATAGTATATAACCATGCAGACTTTCGTCTTCTTGGCAAACGTGCTCTTGATGCTCTTGCCGAATACGGCGAAAGCAACCTTTTCCTCCGGGGGATAATCCCTCAGCTCGGATTCAAAACAGCAACCGTTGAGTATGCGCGAACCGCCCGTCTGGCAGGCGAGTCTAAGTATACTCTTTCAAAAATGCTGTCACTGGCAGCTGACGGTGTAACTTCTTTTTCCGTCAAGCCGCTCAGAATGGTCACAGCTTTTTCGGTTTTACTTTTCTTAATATGCGTTATTGGTTGGGTATTCAACCTCATTTCAGGAATCAGCTTTTCTGAATCTGTAATTCTATCTATCTGGTCTGCCTGTTCTATGATCTTGCTGGCAGTTTCCCTTATAGGCGAATACATTGGCAGGACTTATATCGAGGTTAAACAGCGACCCAGATTTTTCATCGACGAATATATAAACAAATAATTGAGGTGATTACCTTGAAGCGACTATTTGCCATGATGGCGGCCATGCTGCTGTTGCTTTGCTCATGTTCCGGAGAATCCTCCTTTGTGATTACAGAAGGAACAGACTTTCATAATATTACTGCAGAAAGATGCTCAGAATCCGATCGCTTGGAGCTTACTGCTCAGGAAAGTGCAGAAATAACTGTCAGTGTTGCGGTTCAGTCATCAAAGGGTTCTGTTGACCTTTTATGCACCAACGCAGCAGGTGAAATTGTTGCTCAGTATGACGAACTGAAGGAAGGCGGCTACTCTTTCCGACTTACTGGACCAAACACATTTAATATTACGGTCACTTGTGATCATTATACCGGCACATGTAACATTTCCTGGGAAACCATTGGCGCCGTTTCCACCGACGAAGAAACCCCGGAAGTTGTTGTTGTCGATCCAGAAGCATAAAAATAACCGGGGTAAATACCCCGGTATTTTTTATACTCTGACAGTTATAGGCGGTCGTACATAACGTATACTCGAGTCCGATTCAGGTCGTCTATGTATGCCTGACACCATGCCCATAGCCGCAAATGTCATAACCAACGAAGATCCGCCGTAACTGAAGAACGGAAGTGTAAGGCCGATAACAGGAAGAACTCCAAGATTAAGACCGATATTGACAATAATCTGAAACATAAGCATACCAGCAATACCGATACACACAAGCCTGCTGGTAAAGTTCGGAGTTTTGAGGCCGACATACAGGCATCGAATAACTATTGCTGCAAGAATGATCATAACGAGCATGCAGCCAATAAATCCAAGTTCTTCACCAATAACGGAAAAAATGCAGTCAGTATGCTGAGCGGGAATGGTTCCGGAACTGGTCATTTTTCCGTTGCCATAGCCTTGACCAAACATCTTGCCGCTGCCGAGAGCAGTCTGGGTCTGTGCCATCTGATACCGCTCATTGTCTGCCATAGGATCAATTGTGGGATCGTAAACAACAAGGATTCTGTTTTTCATATAGTCCCTTATGATTCCCGTAGACCACAAAACCGGTACAGCAGCGCAAATTGCAGCAAAACCTCCTAAGAACCAGCCAAAACTGATACCTGCACCTATAGCCAGGAAAATGAATATGGCAAGGAACGAAAGCGCAGATCCGGCATCGTTGGAAGCGTCCATATATAAACCAACGATAATAATTACCAACATCGCAAAAACAAAAATTGAAACAGGAGAATTCAGCTTATCGCGACGAATAGTCATCTCCTGAGCAAGAACTATAATAAAAAGAACCTTGCAAACCTCAGAAGGCTGAATACTTACACCTACATAAGGAATGACCATCCACGCTCTGTTACCGGTACCGTCGTCACGCCCCCAGATATAAAGCATGGCAATAAATACAAGGCAAAACAGATATAGCAGTCTGTTCTGCTCTGCAAAAATATCCAGGTCAATGACAGAAAAGAACAGGAAAGCAAGTATACCCAAAATCAAAGCTGCTATCTGGACAGTAACAGACCCGGATTGAGATGCGGAATAGGATGTAGCGCTGGCTATGGCAACGATACCGTATATCGAAGCAATACAGCACAAACTAAGCAGAATCCAGTCAGAGCCTTTCAGATATGCAAAGCATTTTTTGATTAATAACCTCACAGGCAACCTCCTGCAGAATGATCGACAAATATTATCAAAGGATATTGTATCATTATTTTTCAAATCCGTAAACTAAAAAGATTGCTAAACCGTCACAATATGATATAATTAATTCTAGAAATCAAATATGAGGTGCAAAATGACATACTTCTCCCGCAGCGTTCAAGATACAGAATTCCTTGGTGCTGCACTTGCC
This sequence comes from Oscillospiraceae bacterium, assembly GCA_045603325.1. Classification (GTDB taxonomy): domain Bacteria; phylum Bacillota; class Clostridia; order Oscillospirales; family Oscillospiraceae; genus SIG469. The sequence continues at coordinate 16,523 of JAZULX010000159.1, forward strand.
AAAGCTTTGTCTCCCGGCGATATTGTTGCTTTTACCGGAGATCTCGGTGCAGGCAAGACTGCTTTTATCCGTGGCATGGCATCCGGTCTGGGTCTTGAAGATCGTGTAACCAGTCCGACCTACACTATCGTAAATGAATACATTGGTACCGTTCCCCTGTTCCACTTCGATCTTTACAGGCTTGGCGGATCAGATGAGCTGTACGATATTGGTTGGGAAGACTATATCTCCAGAGGCGGTATCTGTGCTGTGGAATGGTCCGAACGAGCTGCAGATGAACTTATCGACTGCGTTAAGGTCAGCATTAGCCGCATCTCAGATAACGAACGTCGTATTACTATAGAAGGAGTGGATGTCAATGCTTTGCCTTGCCCTTGACTGTTCTGCAAAATCAGCCTCTGCAGCCCTGGTTAAAGACGGTCAGCTTCTGGCGCAGTACTATCAAAACAGCGGACTTACCCACAGTCGCACTCTCCTGCCTATGGTAGAAAACATTCTTTCCAATACTGAACAAACTCTCGACGATGTGGACTGCGTTGCAATTTCTCACGGGCCGGGTTCATTTACCGGACTTCGTAT
>JAZULX010000160.1:0-2954 GCA_045603325.1 Oscillospiraceae bacterium
GTTGAAAAGTACGGCCTGAAGCCCATGGCTAAGCTGGTCTCCTGGGGCCAGGGCGGCGTTGATCCCAAGATCATGGGCACCGGTCCCATCCCCGCTTCCCGCAACGCTCTCAACAAGGCTGGTCTGACCATCGCTGACATCGACCTCATCGAAGCCAACGAAGCTTTCGCTGCACAGTCCATCGCTGTTGCCCGCGAACTCGACTTCGACATGAGCAAGGTCAACGTCAACGGCGGCGCTCTGGCTATCGGCCATCCCGTAGGCTGCTCCGGCGCCCGTATCATCGTAACTCTGGTTCACGAAATGGCCAAGAGAGACGACGCCAAGAAGGGTCTTGCCACCCTCTGCATCGGCGGCGGCATGGGTGTTGCTACCGTTTGGGAAAAGTGCTAACATATTGATACAAATAAAAACCGTGCTTCGGCACGGTTTTTATTTGTTTAGAGGTTAGAATTTAGGCTCCAGGGATTAGGGTTTATTACATTATTACCGCCATCTTCCTGTTTATCTTCCTTGCTTAAAATTCGACCTTGTGATATAATCAACGTGTATGCGGAAAAATGACTCCTGCATGCAAAAACCCGTGAACAGGAGAGATGAACATGGGCAAAAAAGTGCTTATCGTCGAGGACGAGAAAGCTATCGTTGATATCCTTGTATTCAATCTGAAAAGAGAAGGCTATGAGACCGAGTTTGCTCTCGATGGTGCCGATGGGCTGGAGAAAGGGCGCACCTGCGACCCGGACCTCATCCTGCTGGATGTCATGCTGCCCAAGATGACCGGCTTTGACGTCTGCAAAACCCTTCGTGACGAGGGCAAAACCACCCCAATCATCATGCTCACCGCCCGTGAAGAGGAGACCGACAAGGTTTTCGGCCTCGAAGTGGGTGCGGATGACTATATCACAAAACCCTTTTCCATGCGTGAACTGATGGCCAGAGTCAAGGCCAATGTCCGCCGTACTGCCATGGATGCAGGCAAAGTGGAAAGTGAGTTCAAGGTCTACGGCGACCTCCAGATTGAAGAAGACGGTTTCCGTGTCAGAAAAAACGGCGTTTCTGTGGAGCTGACCCAGAAAGAATACGACCTTTTGAAATATATGGCAGCTCGTCCGGGCTTTGTTTTCTCCCGGGAAGAGCTTATGGAAAAGGTCTGGAACTACGACTATTTCGGCGACATGCGCACTGTTGACGTGACTGTCCGCCGTCTGCGCGAAAAGATTGAAGACGATCCCGGCAAACCAAAATACATAATCACACGCCGTGGAATGGGCTATCTTTTCGGAGAGTAAAATGGTCACAATGTTCACAAAATGCCAAAAAATCAGCCTCTATCCGCCAATTTGACGGTTAGAGGTTGCGGTTTGTTTGGTTTTTTATTTGTTTTTCCAGTTTACTTTAAAGATAATTAGTGTTAACATTATTTAGATAAGGCAATTTTTGTAATTATTTAATATCATTCACATATTTTAAGGAGGCAATTTAATGTCCAGAAAGCTCAAGACAATGGACGGCAACACTGCAGCCGCCCATGTAGCTTATGCCTTTACTGAGGTTGCGGGTATTTTCCCCATCACTCCCTCCTCCGTCATGGCTGAGTTGGTAGACAAATGGTCTGCTGCCGACACCAGAAACATTTTTGGTCAGCCTGTAAAGGTCGTCGAAATGCAGTCCGAAGGCGGTGCAGCCGGTGCTGTCCATGGCAGCCTGCTGGCAGGTGCTCTGACCACCACCTTCACCGCATCCCAGGGTCTGCTTCTGATGATCCCCAACATGTACAAGATCGCCGGTGAACAGCTGCCCTGTGTCATCCATGTATCTGCCCGTGCGCTGGCAACTCACGCACTGAGCATCTTTGGTGACCACAGCGACGTTATGTCCTGCCGCGGTACCGGCTTTGCCATGCTGGCTTCCACTAACCCTCAGGAAGTTATGGACCTTGGCGCTGCTGCTCACCTGGCTTCCATTTCCGGCAAGCTGCCTTTCGTTCACTTCTTTGACGGTTTCCGTACCTCCCACGAGATCCAGAAGATCGAAGTATGGGATTACAACGATCTGGCCAAGATGGTGGACATGGACGCTGTTGCAGATTTCCGTGCAAGAGCCCTGAACCCTGAGCATCCTTCCATGCGCGGTTCCGCTCAGAACCCTGATATCTTCTTCCAGCTTCGTGAAGCCGCCAACGCTCACTACGATGCTATCCCCGCTGTCGTTGAAGAATACATGGATAAGGTCAACGAAAAGATCGGCACCAACTACAAGCTGTTCAACTACTACGGCGCTCCCGATGCCGAATACGTCATGGTCGCCATGGGCTCCGCCTGCGACGCCATTGAAGAAGTTGTTGACTACCTCAACGAACAGGGTCAGAAGGTTGGTCTCGTAAAAGTCCGCCTGTATCGTCCCTTTGCTGTTGACCGTTTCATCGACGCTATTCCCGATACCGTTAAGGGCATCGCTGTCCTCGACCGCTGCAAAGAGCCCGGCTCCCTGGGCGAACCCCTGTATCAGGACGTTGTTACCGCTATCGCTTCCAGCAAGTTCGCCGGCGTAAAGGTCGTTGGCGGCCGTTACGGTCTGGGCTCCAAGGATACCGGCTCCGCCGCTTATCTGTCTGCCTTCCGCAACATCATGAGCGATAAGCCCATCAACTCCTTCTCCATCGGCATCAACGACGACGTTACTCATCTGTCTCTGCCCATGGACGAAAATCCCGACTGCCAGGCCAAGGGCAACAAGGCCTGCAAGTTCTGGGGCCTTGGTTCCGACGGTACTGTCGGCGCCAACAAGAACTCCATCAAGATCATTGGCGACAACACCGACCTCAAGGTTCAGGCTTACTTCCAGTACGACTCCAAGAAGTCCGGCGGTGTCACCATTTCCCACCTGCGTTTCGGCGAAAGCCCCATCAAGTCCACCTACTATGTCACCGCTTCCGACTTCGTAGCCTGCCA
>JAZULX010000161.1:0-3738 GCA_045603325.1 Oscillospiraceae bacterium
GGTTTTTTGACAGTCTCCGCTTCCCTATGCGAGTTCGCATAGGGGAGCTCTGTGTTATATGTTATCTGCTCAGGTAACGGTCATAGGCATCCTGATAGATGCTTACAAGTTCAGACAGGTTGAATTGCTCCAGTTCCTGAACGAAAGCGTCCCAGGTGTCGAAGGAAATATCGCCTGTGATGAACTGGGGAATGCGTTCAGCAACGTAGGTGCAGACGTCAGCGGAGAACTGAGCGATACGCTCGGATTCTTCAGTGGTGAAGGACAGCGAGGGCAGAGCATAAGCGCCATCGTTGTGCTCGGTCCAGAAGTTTACGGCTTCAGCGGCGTAATCTTCATAGAAGCACCAGTTTCTGGACTGGATGGTGCGGCCCCAACCGAAGCCTGCGATGGTGAAAGTTCTCATATACAGGGTGGGAGAGATGCCAAGGTCGTTGTTGATAACGAGGTCGGTAAATTCAACTTCGCCGGATTCGTTGATGGTGTAATGAGTGCCTTCCATGCCATAGTTGTAGCACATCTGGCCTTCATCGGTATACCACCAGTTCATATACTGCAGAGCCAGCTCGGGGTATTCGCACTGGGTGGAAACAACAGTGGAGGAGAACACCAGGGTATCGGACAGCATGTGGTTGATGCCGCTGCCATCGGCTGTGACCACTACGGGGATAAGCTCATAACCGGGAGTCTCGTTTTCATAGAAGGTGGACAGGGAGGTGGACATCTGGGTGAAAGAACCAACCTGGTTGATGAGGTTCAGTCTTTCAGTCTCACCGGAGAACATGTCGTTGCTGGTTTCCATGAAGTTGGGATCGATAAGACCCTTGTTGTACCAGTCGTTCATCATTACCAGCCAGTCTTTGTAAGCGTCCTGCTGGAAGTCACACTTGACATTGGTTCCGTCAACAGCCATGGGCAGACCGCCGGTAGCAACGTCAAAGCCTACCAGATCGTAACCATGGTTCATGAAGATGGTGGTTTTGTTTACAAAGGCGGGGTACTCACAGCCTATTTCAGACTTGAAAGCACTGAATACTTCGGTCAGTTGGTCAAAATCGGTGGGTGCGTCCATGCCGATCTGGTCAAGCCAGTCACCGCGCATCAGGTAGCCTTCAATATAAACGGCAGAGTCGTAAATTGAGTAAACGCCGTAAATACGGCCGGAGTCATCCTTGGTGTCGCGGGCAAGGTGCTCGTCTGCAGCAACATATTTCCAGTAGTCAGGGCAGTTTTCCTGAATCATATCAGCCAGGTCGATGATGACTTCGTCATCAAAGGCTTTGGTAAGACCGCCGGAGTACTGGCTTTCAGCGCCGGTAATCATGTCGGCGTATTCGCCGGATGCGACCATCAGGTTGAACTGCTCGGTGCTGGTCATCATGCTTGTTTCGGTCAGCTCAATCTCAACGCCGGTGCATTCCAGAGAATGCTGCCAGGTTTCAAATTCGCCATGGCTTTCGATGGGGATACGACCGGTCAAAGGGCCAAGGGCGGGCTGGTTGGTGAATACGGTCAGGGTGATGCCTTCGGCATCCAGGGGATAAGTGATGGAATGGGTAGCTTCCTGAGCATCAGCAGCTTCACCGGCAGTCATGATATCCTGATCGGTGACGGTGCCGACTTCGTCTGCACTGACGGAGGGATCTTCGGAAACAGGGGCTTCTTCGACGGGGGCACTTTCTGCAGGAGTTTCCTCGGCAGGAGTGTCACCGGCGCAGCCTGCAAACAGGGCAGCCATAAGAGCCAGTGCCATCAGAATTGCAAGTAGTTTCTTCATTGTCTCAGCTCCTTATTGTAATATTATATGATTCAATTATAATTGCAGCCCGGGAAATGAACATTAAGTTTTTGTTCATGGAGATACAGTTTTTGAGCGTTCTGTGAATGATAAGTGATAACAGTGCGAAAAAGAACACATTGTCGTGAAGCTACAGAGATTGACTGCCTATTTACGTTTGACGCATATTTCAAAAAAGTCACTTGTGCATCAAATATGCAGAAATGATGAAGAAAGTGTGAATTTTGCACAGAAAACGAACAGCATTTTCCTGAAAAATGACGATACCTTTTTCGTTGACGGAACGAAAAAGCTCTTTTATTCTTGTAGGGTAGAGTGATGATTATGATACGAAGCATTGCTCAGAAAGAGAAAGGAGAAACAAAATGAAAGCAAAGATCCTGAGTCTTATTCTTGTGCTTTGCCTGTGCATCGCAATGCTGGCGGGCTGCTCAAGCGAGAAGACCGAAGCCCCTGCAGAGAGCGCACCTGCTGCAGACGCTCCTGCTGCCGATGCTCCTGCTGAAGAAGCTGCTCCCGAAGGCGAAGCTGCTCCTGAGGAAGAGCCCGTCCCCGAAGAAGTCGTAGTAAAAGACGGCAACCCCAACGAAGTGGAAGAAATTCCTGTAGAACTGCCCATTACCACCAATGGTGAATCCTTTGATGTATGGATGGGTATGTCTCCTGCTGCTCTGGGTTACATCAACGACTATTCCGAAGAAAACCTTGTCTGGAAAGAACTTGAAGAACGCACCGGCGTAGACATTAATTTTGATCTGTATCATCCCGACCAGACCTCCACCCTGTGGAGCCTGATGCAGGCCGGCGGCGAATATTCCGATGTTCTGGCAGGCCAGCTGACCTATACCGGCGGCAACGACCAGGCTGTTGAAGACGGTGTTTATCTGGAACTGTCCGAACTCGCTCAGGAATATGCACCCAACTACTGGGCACAGCTCACCTGCAACGACGAACTTTATGACTCCGTCACCACCGACAATGGCAACCTTGTCCACCTTGCAACCTTCTACAACACCTATCGCGGTCCCGACCAGGGTCTTATCATCCGCGGCGACTGGCTGGATGAACTGGGCATGGATGTCCCCACCACTGTTGACGAACTCCATGACGCTCTTGCCGGATTCAAAAACGAGCTTGGCGCAGAGTCTGCCATGTGGATCCCCACCTCCTGCTACTATCAGGAAGGCAGCATCCTTACCGCTTTCGGCGGCGCTTTCAACAACAGCGGCCTTTACAATGACAACGGCGAAATCAAAATGTGTGCCGTTCAGGACAACTTCAAGGAATACCTCCAGCTGCTCAACGAGTGGTATGAGGAAGGCATCATCTGGAAAGACTTCCCCACCTACGGCGCACAGCAGATGTTCCGCAACACCAGCATGATCGCTGCCGGCGATACCGGTTTCTTCCGCAGCGAAGTCAGCGAAATGGCCACCTTTGCCAGAATCACCGAAGATCCCGATGCTTACTTCGTAGCAGTTGCCGACCCCGTCCTCAACGAGGGTGACGTGCTGCATATGGACAGAAACAATCCCGGCTACCTCAAGGCTGCCAACTGGATCATCACCACTTCCTGTGAGTGTCCCGAAATCGTTCTGCAGTTCTGCGATTACTGCTATACCGACGAAGGCTCCCTGCTTTGCAACTACGGCATTGAAGGTGAAACCTTTGAATATGACGAAGACGGCAATCCCCAGCTTACTGACGTTGTTATGAACAACGATGTTTATGACTACCGTGTAGCTATCCTGATGTACGTCGTGGACGTTGGTCCCTATGTTCTGGATTCCGCCAGAGGCACCAACGATTACACCGAGCATATGCATGCAGCCAGCGATATCTGGATCTCCACTCCCACTGACGAGGCATATGCAATCCCCGCCAAGGCTGTTCTGACTGCTGACGAACAGACCGAACAGACCAACATCTTCGCAGACATC
>JAZULX010000162.1:0-10760 GCA_045603325.1 Oscillospiraceae bacterium
GGGGTGATTTTGAAGGTCTGGCCAAAGGCGGCAGATGTAAGCGATGCATAGCTGTTGGGGTCGTCAAGGGTATCGTAATCAAAGAATATGCCTGAACCTTCGCCGGGAAGGTCGATATTTGTTTTGTCAAGAAGTCCGAAAGACTGGACGTATTCATAGAACTTTTCTGCGCCAAGTCTGATGCCTATGGTGGCAAAGGCTATGTTGCAGGACCCCTGCAATGCCTGGGCAGTGTCGATAACTCCGTGGCCAACAGCTTTCCAGCAGTGGAGCGGGTCGTCGGCATCTCGGCCTTTGATGGTGGTTTCACCGGTACAGTTGTAGGTGGTGTTAAGGTTAACGGCACCCTCTTCCAGTGCAGCTGCAAGAGTAATGGTCTTGAAGGTGGAACCGGGTTCATAGCCGTCGGAAACCGCTCTGTTCCGCCACTGTTTCATCAGTGCGTTCATGGTGGCTTCGTTTCTGGCTTCGGAATCGGGTATTGCCGCCAGTTCTGCTGCCAGCACCTGATCGTAGACTTGGTTGTAATTGTTGGGGTCGTAGCTTCCCAGGGTAGCCATAGCCACGACTGCGCCTGTCTTGGCTTCCATTACGATGCCGAAAGCGCCGTTTAGGACGTCGTATTGCTCAATGGCTTCGTGCATCCATTTTTCCAGATAGTTCTGGACTGTGGCATCTATGGTCAGCACAAGGCTTTCACCGTTTGATGCGTCGTAGTATTTCTCATACTTGAACAGCATGGATGCACCGGTATTGCTTTTTGCTGTTATTATCTTGCCGGCAGTACCTTCAAGATAGTCGTTGTAGTAATATTCCAGGCCGGAAAGACCGCTGTCTTCGCCCATGAAGCCAACAACCTGAGCTGCCAGAGTGGAGTTGGGATAATACCGTTTAAGGTCGGGCTCAACGCCAACACCCTCAATACCGTTCAGGGCGAGAAACTCACGGACTTCGTCGGCTTTTTCCTGTTCGATTTTTCTGGACACGACCTTGTATCGCTGGGATGTATCGGCGGCCATTTCCCTAATCTTGTCCGCATTGACATCAAGGATAGACGACAGTGCCAGAGCGATAGTGTTTACGTCTTCTTCGTTCTGGTGTATCAGCTGAGGATCGAGAAACACGTTGCAGACACTGGCGCTGGATGCAAGAACATCCATGTTCCGATCATATATCGCACCTCTGGATGCAGACACCATTGTGGTCTTTGTCTGGTTCTGAACAGCCATCTGTTCGTACTTCTCATGGTCGGTTATCTGCAAAACATACAGTCTCCAAATAAGCACTATAAACGCAACAATGCCACACACTATCATCAGAGACAGTGTGCGGCGCATTATTGATTTGTTTGACTTATTATAACTATTATTTTTCTTATCTGACATTCCGCAGCCTCCTGTCGGGAAAGGGTCTTACACAGGGATATGCTTACGCAAAGCCGAAATATTCCAGTATGTATCTGAAAGTATCCACCACTGCGTTTGCAGCGGATGAAACCACGTTTTCTCCCTGAGAGTCAATAATAACAGCTTTATCGGTATTGCCGAGATCAACGTAAACGATCTGGTCCTGGACAGGTCTCTGCATACCAAGCTGACTGGTTGCAATAAGTTCCACTGCGTTCAGGTCGATGATGCCGGTATAATGGTTCGACATTTCGACATTTTCCGCCTGGATTCTTGTCAAATCAGCTCTCAGCTCGTCGTTGGCAGATGATATCTCATACAGCCGGACATAGCTGAAAATAACCAGCATCAAAAGGGCTGCTGCCGCCACGAATCCCATGATGGAAGCAACGGGCACCTGGCTGTGAGCCTTGACTACCCTGACCTCACGCTGCTGCTGAGGTTCCGGAGGCAGCTGCTGGTATTCGCGCTCCCTAACGACATTTACGCCGCCGAAGCTCTGTAAATCATATGCGGCATTGCCGTCGGAATAAAAGTTTCTGGTTGCCATGGTCAGATCCTTTCGGCTACTCTCAGCTTCGCGCTTCTGGCTCTTGGGTTGCGCTGAAGTTCTTCGTCAGAAGCTGTGGTTGGTTTTCTGGTGATCAGCTTCACCTTTGGTTTGTTGCCGCATACGCACACCGGAAAATCCGGCGGGCATATGCAGCCGGTGGCGGCTTCCTTCATGGAAGTCTTGACAATTCTGTCCTCCAGCGAATGGAAAGTGATGACAGCCAGTCTGCCTCCGGACTTGAGCAGGTCCGGAGCTGCAGTCATCATTTCCCTTACAGCTTCAAGTTCCTCATTTACGGATATGCGAATAGCCTGGAAACTGCGTTTAGCTGGGTGTTGCTTTTCCCGCAATGCCTGTGCCGGCATTACGGATTTGATTATGTCTACCAATTCAAGGGTAGACTCTATGGGTTTTGATTCCCTGCGCCTTACGATAGCATCTGCTATCTGTGGAGAGTACCGCTCTTCGCCGTACTCGTAAAGTATCTTTTTGAGTTCTTCTTTGGAACGTCCATTGACAATGTCATAGGCAGTGAGGCTGCTGCTGGCGTCCATGCGCATATCCAGCGGAGCATCCACCATATAGGAAAATCCCCTGCTGCCATCATCCAGCTGAGGAGATGACACGCCGAGGTCAAACAACATACCGTCTACCTTGGGGATCTGCAGATCTGCAAGTATTTGGGCAACATCCTTGAAGTTGCCGTGGACAAGCTTTACATTGTATCCCTCAAGACGTTCACCGGCAGCTTTCAGGGCAGTCTCGTCACGGTCTATGCCTATGAGCAACCCGCCGTCCAGGCGTTTTGCTATTTCTCTGGAATGTCCGGCACCTCCGAGAGTGCCGTCAACATATATTCCGTCCGGCTTGATATTCAGGCCTTCGATACATTCATTAAGCAGGACAGACTCGTGTACAAATTCCATTTTTGCTCCTGTTAACCAGTTGAAAAATTCTGAATTCTATGATATTATGTTTACTTAGGAACCTAGAACAGCAGTTCTTCCATAACACCTGCCAGATATTCGGGAGTCAGAGTTTCCTCTTCCATCTGTCGGTAAGTGGCAGCGTCCCAGATTTCTGCGTGGGTCATGCTCCCGATTACAACAACGTCTTTGGTCAGCCCTGCATAGCTGCGCAGTTTGGCAGGCAGCAGGATACGGCCCTGGGCGTCCAGTTCGCATCGGCTGGCATTAGCAAAGAACAGCCGCATTGCTCTGGCCTTTGCAAGGGGCAGTTCGGTGGTTTTGCGCTCAATTTCTGCCCACATTTTCTGGGGGTATATAGAAAGGCATTTATCGATGCCGATGGTAACGTAAAAATACTCTCCCAGTTCTTCGCGGAACCTGGCGGGGATAAACAGGCGACCCTTGGCGTCTATGTTGTGCTGATATTCACCTGTCATTTTCCTCACCTCGCTCCATAATTATGGGATTTTGTGCTACTTTCCACCACTTCGCACCACTTATGATATTAGTATAAAGGTACAGTTTGAAAATTGCAAGTGGAAATTTGAATTTTTTGTGTGAAAAAACACGGCTTTTTTATTATTTTTTTTACTTTTAAGCAACTTCGAACACTTGTTCGATTTATGTTAACAAAAAAGAAACGCTCAGTAATAATGCTGAGCGTTTTTTGTTATCATTTTTTAATATTTTATTCTTCCACAACTGCTGCATCAACAGCGTTTTTCTTAACGGAGTCGATACCGTTGAGGCAGCCTGCCATAGCCTTGTAGCCTTCGCTGACTGCAATGATCTGGCCGTTGGTGGCTTTCAGGCGGAAACGGTATTCGCCGGCCTTGTCGGTATACACTTCGAACTTGGGATGCTTTTCAGTTTCGTAACCTTCTACGGTCTGGTTTTCCACAGCTGCTATAGGTGCATTCTTGGCAACACTTTCAATGCCGTTTTTGCAGGCTGCTTCGGAATTGTAGATTTCGGAAGTGGCGATGACTTCGCCGTTGCCGGCCTTCAGATCGAACTTGAATCCGGTATTGGTTTTACGCATTACAAACTTACCCATTATTCTGTCTCCTTTATTTTCTTTGGATATGTTCAGCATACTACATCCTTTCGCTTTTTTCAAGTGATTGCTATGCTTGACAGCCCACCTTAATATGATATTATTATATTATTCTTCACACTAACAACACTGAGGTAATGAATATGAAATCCAAAGTTTATTTTTCCCGCACCATTACTGCCGAAAAAGTTCTGGAACTGTATAAGTTGCTGGATCATGCTCTTGAGGGCAAAGTTGCCATCAAGCTTCATTCCGGCGAAACCGGCAACCAGAATTTCCTCGGTCCCGATTTCTTCAAGCCCATAATCGACCATGTTGGCGGCACTGTTGTTGAATGCAACACCGCCTATCCCGGCACCCGCGACACCACCGAAAAGCATCTGAAAACCCTTGAAGACCATGGCTGGAGCAAGCATTTCCCCGTCGACCTGCTGGATGCCGAAGGTCCCGACCTTGTGCTGGATATCGAAAACGGAAAACACATTGACAAAAACTATGTGGGCAAAAACCTTGCCAACTACGATTCCCTGCTGGTGCTGTCCCATTTCAAGGGTCATCCCATGGGCGGTTACGGCGGAGCCATCAAGCAGCTGTCCATCGGCATTGCTTCTTCTTACGGCAAGGCTTATATCCACGGTTCGGGCGACCCCAAAAAGATCTGGACCGGTGACCATGATTCCTTCCTCGAATCCATGGCCGATGCCGCTTCTTCCGTCACAAAACGTTTCGCTGATAAGGCTGTGTATGTCAACGTTATGAAAAACATGTCTGTGGACTGCGACTGCTGTGCCGTGGCCGAAGATCCCTGCATGAAGGATATCGGCATTCTTGTTTCTCTGGATCCCGTGGCCATTGATCAGGCCTGTCTCGATCTGGTTTACGCATCCGACGATCCCGGCCGTGACCACCTTATTGAACGTATCGAATCCAGAAACGGCGTTCTTACCGTTGAAGCCGCTGCCGCTCTCGGTATCGGTTCCAGAGAATACGAACTGGTGGAAGTGGAGTAAAATGCTGTCATTTCAGGTTATTTTGCGTTGACCTGCGGCGAAAAAAGTATTATAATATCTGCAAATAAATGCACACAAGTTCTGTTTCTGTTTATGCTGCAGAGCTTGTGTGTTGATTTGTGAGAGGATGTTTTTTATGCAAAAAGGAAATGTAAAAGCACTGCTGCCTATCGGCGTATTTCTGGTGCTGTATCTGGGATTGGGTCTCATCTTTGAATATGCCCTGCTTATCCCCATGGGATTTTACAATATCCCCATCGTTGTAGCTTTTCTTGTAGCTCTGCTGGTGGCTTGCCTGCAGAATCCCAAGCTGAAGTTTGACGACAAGCTGGAAGTCATGGGTAAAGGCGTTGGTGATAAAAACATTATCACCATGATACTCATTTTCATGATCGCAGGTATTTTCGTCGGTGTTGTCGGCCGCAGCAGCGCCAACAGCGTGGCCTACTTCCTGCTGTCCATTATTCCCCCTCGTTTTGCCGTGGCAGTTCTGTTTATCGTAAGCTGCTTTGTTTCCTGCGCCATGGGCACTTCCGTGGGTACCATTACCCTTATCACTCCCATCGGTGTTGCCGTTTCCGCCGCTTCCGGTTTCAGTCTTCCCCTTTGCATCGGTGCTGTCATGGGCGGCGCCATGTTCCGTGACAACCTGTCCTTCATCTCCGATACCACCATCGCTGCATGTAACGGTCAGGGCTGCGCCATGAAAGACAAGTTCCGCGAAAACTTTGCCATTGCTCTGCCTGCGGCCATCGTTACTCTGGTAATTGTTCTGGTGCTTTGTTTCAGCTCCTACACCGGTGAAATGAAAATTGAAGAATACAACCTGGTGCAGATCATCCCCTATGTACTGGTTCTCATCGGCGGCATTATTGGCATCAACGTATTTGTTGTTCTGCTTATCGGTATCCTTTCCGGTTCCATCATCATGCTCGCCACCGGTGCCACTGCCGCAACCGAACTGCTTGCCAACATGGGCAGCGGCGTTTCCGGCATGTTCGAAACCACTATGGTTGCCATCCTTGTTTCGGCTCTGTGTGCGCTGATTCGTGAGTACGGCGGATTTGTGGCTCTGCTCAACGGCATCAAAAAGCTGTTCAAGGGCAAAAAGGCCGGCCAGCTTGGTATGAGTCTGCTGGTTGGCGCTATGGTTATCGCCACTGCCAACAACACCGTTGCCATCCTTATCTCCAACCCCATCGCAAAGGAAATGGCCGAAGACTACGGCGTCAGCCCCAAAAAGACAGCATCCATCCTCGATACCTTCTCCTGCATCTTCCAGGGCATTATCCCCTACGGTGCTCAGATGCTGGTTGCTATCTCCGCTGCTGCCGAACTGGGTTATGAGGTATCTGCATTCCAGATCATCCCCAATCTGTTCTACCCCTTCATGCTGCTTATCAGCTCCCTGATTTTCATTTTCGTTATCCCCGAAAAGAAAAAATAAACATAATAAAGCTGTCCTTCGCCTGAAGACGAAGGACAGCTTTTCTTTTTTATCAGTTATCGTACTTTTCATATACTCTGCGGCACAGAGGCACGATAAATGCTCCCACCGCATTGCCCAAAGTAACCACCAGCAAGGAAATGAGCATATCCAAAGAGAAGATTCCCGCAACAGCAAAGTAATACATATTTGCAACACAATGCTCAAAACCTGCAAGGATGAACACTGCCACAGGCAGGAAGGTTGCTATGAATTTCTGCAGAGGAGATTGGCCGCTTTTGTAGTTGTCCGCAGCCACAAACATCAGGAATCCGCAGAAAATGCCCAACACAAACATAGAGATGAGGGAGTCTCCCAGCTTTGCCTCGCAAAGACCCTGAGCGTGGGTAACAAGCAAGTCCGAAACTCTGGTCAGCTTAGACAGTGAAAGGCCAACGGCAGTAGTGCCGATAAAGTTTCCCACCCAAATAATGCACAGGTCAGGAATGAACTTAGCACCGTTATCAAACACAAAACCTACTTTGCCGGTAAAGAGATTGAACCCATAACAGAAGATAAGGAACAATCCTATAGCAAACATAAACGCACCAAGAGGTTTATTGGTGGCTATAAGGCTCAGATATACGGTTCCGCCAACGGCAATGCAAAATCCGGCGAGAATGGCTTTAAGTAATACAGCAATTTTCTTCATCTATTCCACCCCTTTCTTCTGTAATTCTAGCATATTCTACACATTGCCATAAGAAAACATAATAAGTCAGGGTTTTCTCTGACTTATTATTCTATTCAGCTGCCGCAAGCAGCTGTTTTGTATATAGGTGCTGAGGATTGTTGTACAGCTCGTCCACAGTATTTTGTTCAACAATGATACCATCACGCATCACGAGCACACGATTGCAAATCTGATATACCACATTCAGGTCGTGGCTTATAAACAGGCAGCTGAGGTCGAATTTCTTTTTCATATCCAGCAGCAGCTGAAGTATCTGGGCCTGAATCGTTACGTCCAATGCGCTGACAGGTTCGTCTGCAATAATGAACTTCGGTCTTGTGATCACAGCTGTGGCGATAGCCACACGCTGACGCTGACCGCCGGACAGTTCCCAGGGTCTGCGGGAGGCATATTCCTCGCCAAGTCCCACGTGTTCAAGCATGCTTATCACAGCTTCACGGCGCTCGGCAGCATCAAGTTTGCCCTGAATACGCAGAGGTTCTTCGAGTATCCAGCCTATGGTGTGGGCAGGGTTGAGGCTGCTGAAGGGATCCTGAAACACCATCTGAGGGTTCTCTGAATAGTGGATTATTTCGCCGTCACAGTCTTTGTTCAGCCCAAGAATGGTTTTTGCAAGGGTACTTTTGCCGCTGCCGCTTTCGCCCACAAGGCCAATAATTTCACCCTGGAAAACATCAAAATTTACGTCTTTGAGGACCTGCCTGCGCCGACTTTTTCCGCCGAACAAAGAATGGCCTTCGGTATAATAGCTGTTCAGGTTCTTGACTTCCAGTATCGGTTCCATGCAGATCACTCCTTTCGGTTCAGATGAGTTTGCGTTCCCTTGTGGGGATTGCCGCAATAAGTTTCTTTGTGTATTCGTGCTGCTGATCCCGGAAAATATCCTCCACAGGACGGTCTTCCACCAGCTTGCCGCGCTGCATAACTGCCACACGGCTGCACAGTTTGCGCACAACGTGAAGGTCATGGCTGATAAGCAGTATGGCCATGTTGTGTTCTTTGTTCAGGTGTTTCAAAAGCTCGAGTATTTCAGCCTGAATGGTTACATCAAGAGCAGTAGTGGGTTCGTCTGCCAGCAGCAGTTTGGGTCTGCTGATAATGGCTGCAGCTATCATCACTCGCTGGAGCATACCGCCGGACAGCTCATGGGGATATTTGCGGTATATGGTTTCGGGTTCGTCCAGTTCCGCCCAGCGCATTGCTTCGAGCGCCCGCTGCTTTCTTTCGGCTTTTGTCAGTTTTGTATGCACTTTCAGGCATTCTTCCACCTGAGGGCCGATGCGCATAACAGGGTTCATGCTGGTCATGGGTTCCTGAAAAACTATTCCAAGTTCCTCGCCCAGAATCCCAAGCAGTTCATCGTTGGTGCATTGCAGTATTTCCTTGCCGTCGAGGGTTATGCTGCCGCTGATGTCCGCCTTGCGCTCGGGCATAAGACCGCTGATACTCATGGCTGTGACGGTTTTTCCGCTGCCGCTTTCGCCCACGAGGCCAACGATTTCCCCTTCTTCGATGGAAAGAGTAAGCCCGTCAACCGCAAAACGATCAGGCGCAGCATCATGAAAATGGACCCGAAGATCCTGGACTTTCAAAATTTCTGCCATTGTCTTACCCCCTCCGATCTTCACGCTGGAGCCCTTCACCAAGCAGGCTGAAACCCAGAATAAGCAGGGCTATCACCAAGCCGGTGCCTATGGCATACCAGGGAGCGCTTCTGAGATAATTCTGGCTGTCGCTGAGCATGGAACCGAGACTTGCGTCAGGAGGCTGAATGCCGATGCCAAGGAAGCTCATGCTGGCCTCGCTGAGAACAGCGTTGTTGAAACCGATGGTAACTGCGCTCAAAAGCACCGGAAAGGTGTTTGGCAGAATATGCCTGAACATGATGCGGAAACCGCCGGCACCCATCAGTTTTGCGCTTTTTATGTAGTTCAAATCACGGCATCGGGCAAACTCACCACGGACGATACGGGCAAAACTGGGGATAAACAGGATGCCCAAAGCCAGAATTATATTATATGTTCCGCTGCCGGCCACACTGACGATAACAAGGGCAAGCAAAAAGGACGGAAATGCGGTGATGGAGTCGCATACACGGGTGAGGATAAGGTCGGGCAGACCGCCGTAATAGCCGCACAGGCTGCCGATAACGATACCGGCAACACAGCCGATAAGCACCACGCAAACGGCGATGAAAAAGGTTGTGCCCGCTCCCTCCATTACACGGCTGAAAATATCACGGCCAAAATTGTCGGTTCCCAGCAGATGTGTCAAAGAAGGAGGCTGAAATTTGGGAGACGCCATTTCGGTGGGGCTGTAGGGAGTCCAGAAATAACCCAAAACGATCATGGCTGTCATGATGATTGTGATGGCTCCGCCAATATATAAATACAGATTTCTGTTTTTCTTCATAGTCAGGGTCCTCCTTAACGCAGCCGGATCCGTGGGTCTACCAGCTGATAAAGCAGGTCTGCCACGAAATTGACTATAACGATCCAGGCGGCCAGGATGACCACGATAGCCTGCACCACCGGGAAGTCACGGTTGGCTATGCTGGCTATAAGCAGTCGGCTGATACCGGGAATGGTAAAAACCTGTTCAATAATGATGCTGCCCGTCATTATCTCTGCTGCGGAAACAGCCAGGAATGTTATGACAGGGATAAGGGCATTTTTAAGTACATGGCGAGTAAGGATAGCACTGCGGCGGTTTCCTCTGCTGTGGGCAGTTCGAACATAGTCCTGCTCCATCTGGGTGAGGACGGAACTGCGCAGCATTTTGACTGTCATGGCAATGCGGGGTATTGCTATGGACAATGCCGGAAGCACAAGGTATCCAAGACACCCGCTCCAGCTTACGGTATAGGAAACAAAGTTTCCGGGGACAAACAGGGCAAAAATATTGCCAAACACAAAGCAGGCAACTATGCCAATAAAAAATGGAGGGATGCTCATAACCAGCTGGTCAAAAGCAGTTATGAATACGTCAAGAGTTTTGCTGCGGGTACTGCCTGCCAGGATGCCCAACGGTATGGACAGCACCACAGTAAACAGGAAGGACATGATGGTCAGCAAAAATGTGATAGGCAGCTTGTCTGCCAGCATATCACGGACAGGCATACGGTAACTGTAGCTTGTGCCCATATCGCCTGTAACAAAGGAAGCCAGCCAGTCGAAATACCGTACCAGCACCGGACGGTCAAGCCCCAGTTCTGCCCGAAGTTCTGCTCTGGCCTCGGCAGTGGCTTCGGTTCCCAGCATATCCGTGGTGGGGTCGCCGGGTATTACCTGAAAAGCAAGGAAGGCGAGGAGTGAAACTATGAACAATGTAATAATGAGAGTGCACAACTTTTTAGCGATATTTTTCATACTCCTCGCCTCCTCTTTCAAGAATTCTTATCAGGATTTGTATCCGATAAGGGACATGTCAATAACATACAGGGGGTAGAATTCAAAGCCTTCAAGTGCAGGGTTGACAGCAACAAAGTCAGCCAGGTCCTGGAGATATACGTTTGCAGCGGTATCGCTGAGGATCTGCAGGCACTGCTTGTACAGTTCGGTCTGTTCGGCTTCGTCGGTTGCGCTCT
>JAZULX010000163.1:0-2496 GCA_045603325.1 Oscillospiraceae bacterium
CATTTGGTTTGTCTTCCTAAGACCGCTTGGCCCTCCGACTTAACCTTGTCAAAACATTCGCTTGCGGCGTCGTCTCGGGTGCTGCCCATGATCTTCATTGTGGTGTAGTCCTGAACGTCCACGATCAGGCTGTGACCGCCGGACACCACCAAGGCCAGAAACGGCGGTTCAAGGTCAGGAAAAGCGATATAGTTGGCGGCAATGTGTCCGCGAATATGGTGGACGGGAATCAGCGGCAGATCCAGCGCCAGTGCAGCAGCTTTTGCAAAGCCAACACCCACCAGCAGTGCGCCGATAAGTCCGGGAGCGTATGTTACGGCAATTGCGTCGATATCGCTCTTTGTGATGCCTGCCTGAGCAAGGGCGGTATCTGCCAAAGAATAAATAGCCTCAACGTGCTTGCGTGAAGCAATTTCCGGCACAACTCCGCCGTATATCACATGCATATTTGCCTGAGACAAAATGGCGTCTGCCAGCACCGTTCTGCCGTCTTTGACAACGGCTACGGCAGTTTCGTCGCAGGAGCTTTCGATGGCAAGTATGTTCATTGATGTTCCTCCTTGAAGAACAAAGTCATTATAAGCGCGTCCTCTTTGGGATCGGCGTAATAGTTTCTGCGTTTGCCCTGAAGCTCAAACCCAAAGGAACGGTACAGCCCCAGTGCAGGCTCGTTGCTTTCACGGACTTCCAGAGTCAGCAAAGAGCAGTCGGTGGCCTTGCAGTGGTCCACCAACGCCTGCATCAGCAAAGTGGACACTCCCCTGCCCCTAAAATCGGGATGGACAGCCACGTTCATGACGCAGGCTTCACCAAGCACCGTCTGGCTGCCGATATATCCGGCCACGGTTTCCCCGTCCATGGCCACGAAATATGCCGCCAGCGGGTTTTCAAGCTCGTCAAGTATCTGCTTTTCCGACCAGGGAGTGGAAAAGCACAGCTTTTCGATTTCTGCCAGCTGAGAGCTGTGTTCAGCCAGCATTTGCGTTATGTTAACCATTTTCCTGTTCCTTCATATCCAGCAGCAGCTTCTTCACGGCAGAAATTATCTGCATTGCAGCCAGGTCATAGTCATTTGCGGTGCCGCCGTAAGGGTCAGCTATGCCGTCCTCGTCCAGCAGAGCCACAACGCCGGTATACTCGGGAAACATGGCCTTAACCGCAGCCAAAACGGAGTCTGTCATGCAGTAAACGGCATCGGCTTCGCTGATGATTTCAGCTGTCAGCTGCCGGGAAGTGTGATTTGTTATGTCAACTCCATAACTGTCCATGGTCTGCACCGACAATGGCGATGCAGGGCCGGGAGCATACACCGCCACACCGGCGGAAGATGCCGCTGCGTCCACCGGAAGCTGGGGTGCCAGCTCGTTGAACACAGCCTCTGCCATGGGGCTGCGGCAGGTATTTCCTGCGCAGACAAATAGAATTTTCTTCATACGAATTACCTGATTATGTTAACCTATTTTGCGTCATACCAGCTTCTGCCGGTTTTGGCCTCTGCCACAAGGGGTGCTTTCAGGTCGGCCACCTTGCTCATTTGCTCGGTGAGGATTGCAACCACCTCGTCAGCTTCTTCAACGGGCGCTTCGATGATGAGTTCGTCGTGTACCTGAAGCACAAGCTTTGATTTCAGTCCCCGGGCTTTAAGGGCATCGCTTACCCGTATCATGGCCAGCTTGATGATGTCTGCGGCTGTGCCCTGAATGGGGCTGTTCAGTGCCATGCGTTCTGCGGCGCTTCTGATATTGAAGTTGGCGGATTTCAGCTCCGGCAGCCAGCGTTTGCGGCCGAAAAGGGTCGAAACATAGCCGGTTACCTTAGCGTCAGCCACCACGTTTTTCATAAACGCAGCCACGCCGGAATAGTTGGCCAGATAGCTTTCAATATACTGCTTTGCCTCGCCAAAAGATACGCCCAGATCCTCGGACAGAGAGAATTCGGAGATGCCGTAAACAATGCCGAAGTTGACAGCCTTGGCACTTCGCCTCATAAGAGCGGTCACCTCTTCGGGAGCAACTCCAAACACCTGCGATGCGGTTGCCCGATGGATGTCCTCGCCGGAATTGAAGGCGGCGATCATATGCTCATCGTCGGAAATGTGAGCCAGCACACGCAGTTCGTTCTGGGAATAGTCTGCGTCAACCAGCACCTTGCCGGGAGCCGCAACAAACATCTTGCGAAGCTCGGCACCAAGCTCAGTGCGAACAGGAATGTTCTGGAGATTGGGTTCGGTGGAGCTGACTCGTCCTGTGGCGGGGGCGGTCTTGTTGATGCTGGTGTGGGTGCGTCCGTCGTCGCTGATGACTTTCAGCAGACCGTCGGCGTAAGTGGATTTCAGCTTGGTCAAGGTGCGGTATTCAAGGATAAGTTCGATTATGGGATGCTTGCCCCTGAGCTTGTTCAGCACGTCCACGTTGGTAGAGTAACCGGTTTTGGTTTTCTTGACAGGAGGCAGACCAAGGTCTTCAAACAGCACAACTCCCAGCTGCTTGGTGGAGT
>JAZULX010000164.1:0-2167 GCA_045603325.1 Oscillospiraceae bacterium
GCGGATGCACTGATTACCAGAGAAGCCATCATAGCTACTACCAGTACCAGTGCCAGAACTTTTCTAAGGTTCTTCATTGGTTGTTTGCCTCCTTATAAATTTCAATGCGAGACTTTGCGTCTTACATCGGCATCATTGTAAATCACCGGGCACGAAAAATCAATAAATTGGCCCCTCTTGTAATATAACTGTAATCTTCGTTCACAGCTTCACATTTTCACCGTATTTTTGCCATTTTTATGGCTTATTCTTGACATATTTCCGCCTCAATTACCATCTTTTGGATTGATTGTGGCATCATTGTGTCAATTGTGTATTTATGTGTTTTCGTTGATACGGCAATCGAAATACAGGAATTTTTTGTATGGCGCCTTGGGGTGGTTATTATGCACTTTAATGTAATCATTATATCACGGATCCGGCGTTTTGAAGTTTACAGGTATGTGACAATACGTTGTGCGTAATTGGCGGGACGTCCGGGGGCCGTCCCCTACGAAGTAATATGTTACGTTGTGCGAAATTGTCGGGACGTCCGGGGGCCGTCCCTACGGTATGATACGTTGCGTTGTGGGTGATTTTTACACTGTGTCAGCAAGGCAAAATGACACAGTGTAGTCAGCTTTTGGGGCTTGAAGATGCGTTGCAATCTGCTATAATCCTATATGTATGTCTTGTAAGGAGCACTAACATGAATAACAGAAAATATATTATGGCTGCTGTGGGTACTTTCCTGCTGATGATTCTGGGGACATTCTTTGCGTGGTCGCTGTACCGCGTATATGTCAGCGATATCTTTCCTCAGTTTTCTGCAACGCAGCTTTCGCTGAACTTCTCCCTGTTTGTTGTAATATTCTGCCTGGGCAGTTTGCTGGCAGGTGTTTTGAGCAAAAAGCTGGGATGCCACATTATAATACTTATTTCCGCTATCCTCATTGCTGCAGGTACCATCATCACCAATCTGATGTTTTCGATGGATGGTTCCGGCGCTCTGACTGTTTTGTATGTCGGGTATGGCGGATTCTGCGGTTTTGGCGTTGGTATGTCATACAACGCCATTCTGTCGGGTGTCGGAAAATGGTTCCCGGACAGGAGCGGATTTATTTCCGGTCTGCTGCTGACCGGTTACGGTATGGGCAGCCTTGTTTGCGGTACCGTTGTTTCTTATTTTGCTGACCGTGTGGGATTTCCTCCTGCGTTTCTGTGGTCTTCCCTCATTATTGCTGTTGTGATTGCCGCTTTGTCGGTTCTTTTCAGAAAAACTCCCGAAGCTCAGGTTTCCTCCGGTGGCGAGACCGGTTTGACTACTTCGCAAATCCTCAAAACTCCCACTCTCTGGTTCCATTTCATGTTTTCCCTGTTTGCCGGCGGTGTTGGTCTGATGGTTATCAACAGCGCTGCTCTGATTGCCGTTTATTTTGGCATTGCTGCCGTTCTTGGACTGATGGTATCCCTGTTCAACGGGTTTGGCCGAATCCTCAGCGGTATGATATTCGACAAACTTCACAGCAAAAGCATTTACGTTGTGGTGGGTATGGGATTTGCATCTGCTATACTGCTGATTTCCGCTCACGGTACCGGCAGCGTTGTGCTGATGTTTGCAGGTATGCTTATCGCCGGTCTGTCATACGGTTCTTCCATGTCTGTTACCGCTGCGCTGACCCGGGAATTTTACGGCATGAAGCATTACGCTCCAAATTTTGCCGTTATCACCCTTGCAGGTATCCCTTCTTCCTTTATGGGGCCTTACATTTCCGGCAGACTGCAGGATGCTTCCGGCGGAGATTATCTGACAACCTTTTATGCCATGCTTGCGTTCGCTGCTCTGGCGTTGATATGTGCCCTGGGCGTCAGTTTTTCCAAGCGGAAGCTGCCAGAGTTTTGAGCAGATAACAGTTTACAAAACACCAAATTTTAGGTATAATATTTTTAATTGTATTTATGTATCGGACAACTAAAGAAAGAGGTAGATCAAAATGATTTCACATGGCAAGGACATCAAGGTTTTTACCGGTAATTCCAACCCCGCTCTGGCTAAAGCAATCTGCGATCGTCTTTACAAAGAGCTTGGCAACAGCGAAGTAAAAGGCTTTGCCGACGGCGAAGTTTCCGTTTCCCTGTACGAGCCCGTCCGTGGCTCCGACGTTTTTATCGTTCAGTCCACCTGCAA
>JAZULX010000165.1:0-1727 GCA_045603325.1 Oscillospiraceae bacterium
CTCAAATGAGTGGCTCTTTTGCGTGGGAATCCGTTATCTTCTTTGGAAAACACGGATTGCCACGTCGGTCATAAATGACCTCCTCGCAATGACAAGTTCGTTAATCGAACAGCATTGGACATAAGGCGGATTTTTTTACAGCATATGTGCCCGCAGGTAATCGCCGCTCAAGGGGCTGAGGTATGCGGGAGGTACATCAAACATGGTCAGACAGCCGGATCTGCCTTCGCTGGCAAAGCGTGCCACAGCTCTGGCGGCAGCCACCAGCACGGAAGAGGTGAACTCGGGATTGGAGTCAAGATTCAGGCTGTACTCAATAGTATGGCTGTGCTCGTCGTTCCAGCCGGTCTTGCCGCTGCGGATAACGAAACCGCCGTGGGGGATACCGGAATGGTTTGCTTTCAGCTCGTCCAAAGATATAAAGTTAACGGTGGTGTTGTAGTCGGCAAAATAGTTGGGCATGGTAACGATCTGCTGTTCGATAGCAGCCTTGTCGGCGCCATCTTCAACCACCACATAGCATTCACGGGTGTGCATCTGACGGGCAGTAAACTCCTTGCTTTCACCGCTTCTGGCAGATGCCAGAGCATTGTCCACGGGAACGGTGTACTGTCTTGCGTCAATAACTCCTGGAATACGGCGGATAGCGTCGCTGTGACCCTGACTTACGCCCCGGCCCCAGAAAGTGTAATCCTTGCCCTGAGGCAGGATGCAGTTGGCATACAGGCGGTTCAGGGAGAACATACCGGGATCCCATCCGCCGGAGATAAGAGCAGTCTTGCCGGCAGCCTTTGCGGCAGCGTCAACGGCGGCAAAATGTTCGGGGATCTTTGCATGAGTGTCAAAGCTGTCCACCACGTTGAACAGGGCGGCATATTTGGGAGTCATAACCGGCAGATCGGTGGCACTGCCGCCGCAAAGCATAAGCACGTCTATCTGATCAGCCATTTCCGCAGCCTTATCGGCAGCCAGAACAGGAACGTCCGGTGTGAGGATGGACAGGGAAGCGGGGTCTCTGCGGGTAAATACCGCAGCCAGCTCCATATCGTCGCAGTGCTTGATTGCGCATTCTATACCACGGCCAAGGTTGCCGTAACCCATGATACCTATTTTGATGGTCATATTCATACCTCCGGTAAGATTCTGCAATAAATATACATTATATAATAGCCATTATCAAGTGGAGCAAACGCCCTTGCCTGAATTTTAATATGTGATATAATTGTACATTATAGTATTAGGTATCAGGAATAGCCTCCCTTGTGCAAAGGGAGGTGGCACGGCGAAGCCGTGACGGAGGGATTGTAATTTATAATGTTTTGTAGAACTGTTTTACAACCCCTCGGTCTCGCTGTGCTCGACAGCTCCCCTTACACAGGGGAGCCTTTGGTGGTGTAAAGGCAGGCAACCTACTATGAACAAACTCAAAAAAATGCTCCGGGTAAAACTGTCCCGGGAACTTATAACTTATCTTATTTTCGGCGTACTGACTACCGTTGTCAGCATGGTGACCTTCTGGCTTGCCTGCAAGGTGATGCACTATCTCATTGCGGAAATCGTTTCGTGGATAGTGGCGGTGACTTTCGCCTTTTTTACCAACAGAATATTCGTGTTCCAAAGCAGGGGAAAGGGCATACTGCGACAGATGGCGGTGTTTTATACCGCACGCCTGTTTTCCCTTGGCATTGAGGAACTGGGACTGTTTTTGCTGATCGACTTCGTTGGCG
>JAZULX010000166.1:0-15773 GCA_045603325.1 Oscillospiraceae bacterium
TCGGCAATGGGCCAACCGGTGGCCTTGGACAGGAAAGGTACGGTACGGCTGGAACGGGGGTTGGCTTCGATGACGTAAACGTCGTCGTCCTGGTCCACGATAAACTGGATGTTGGACAGGCCCACGATACCGATGCCTATGCCCAGTTTCTTGGTGTATTCAAGGATAGTTCCCTTGGCCTTGTCGCTGACGGAGAAAGTGGGATAAACGCTGATACTGTCGCCGGAATGGATGCCGGTGCGTTCAACGTGTTCCATGATGCCGGGGATGAAAACATCCATGCCGTCGCACACGGCGTCCACCTCCAGCTCACGGCCGGAGATGTATTTGTCTACCAGAACGGGCTGGTCAACGTTGATCTGAACGGCAGTGTTCAGGTAGGTGCGCAGTGCGTTTTCGTCGTTGACTATCTGCATGGCACGACCGCCCAAAACGTAGCTGGGGCGTACCAGTACGGGATATCCGATCTCAGCAGCGGCGGCAACACCGTCTTCGATGTTGGTGACTGCCTGACCCTTGGGCTGGGGGATTTCCAGCTGTTCCATGATCTTTTCGAAAGAGTCACGGTTTTCGGCTCTTTCGATGGCTTCAACGCCGGTACCGATGAGGTTTACACCACGTTTTGCCAGCTCGTCAGCCAGGTTGATAGCTGTCTGGCCGCCGAGAGATGCGATAACGCCCATGGGCTTTTCAAGTTCGATAACGTCCATGACGTTTTCTACAGTCAGGGGTTCAAAGTACAGCTTGTCGGAGCAGGTATAGTCGGTGGAAACAGTTTCGGGATTGTTGTTGATAATGATGGATTCATAGCCGAAACGTCTGATGGACTGGACGGCATGAACGGTGGAGTAGTCGAACTCAATACCCTGGCCGATACGGATGGGGCCGGAACCGAGAACGATGATTTTCTGCTTGTCGGAAACGAAGTCTCTTGCCTTGCCGTTGTAGGATGAGTAGAGATAAGGAATATAGCTGTTCTCGTCCTTGGCACAGGTGTCTATCATGAGATATTCGGGGCGGATACCCTGTTCACGGCGGAAGTTCCAGACATCGACTTCGGGAGCTTTCCACAGCTGGGCAATATATTTATCCCCGAAGCCCATTTCCTTGGCAGCCTTGAGAACAGCTGCATCAAAGGGCTTTGCTGCCACGGTTTTTTCCATTTCCACGATATTTTTGATTTTGTCCAGGAAGAAGGGGGTTATCATGGTGGCCTTGAAAACTTCTTCGGTGGTTGCTCCCAGGCGATACAGCTGGGCAATGGCATGATAACGGTCTTCGGTGCCGTCCTGAACGTATTCAAGCAGCTGTTCCTTTGTCCAGCTGTCGAACTTGGGCAGGTAGAAGTGGCATACGCCGGTTTCCAGGGAGCGGACAGCCTTGAGCATGCTTTCTTCCATGGACTTGCCGATGCTCATGACTTCGCCGGTAGCCTTCATCTGAGTGCCCAGCTTGTTGGATGCTTCGGCAAACTTGTCGAAGGGGAAACGGGACATTTTAAGGACAGTGTAGCCAAGAGAAGGATTGAACAGGCCGTTTCTGTCGGTGAT
Source organism: Oscillospiraceae bacterium (assembly GCA_045603325.1). Classification (GTDB taxonomy): domain Bacteria; phylum Bacillota; class Clostridia; order Oscillospirales; family Oscillospiraceae; genus SIG469. Next base: position 1,551 of record JAZULX010000166.1, read on the forward strand.
CATGATCTCGTCCAGGTTCATGCCAACGGCGATCTTGGCAGTAACTCTTGCGATGGGGTAGCCGCTGGCCTTGGAAGCCAGAGCGGAAGAACGTGATACTCGGGGGTTGACCTCGATAAGATAGTATTCGGAGGAATTGGGGTTCAGAGCGTATTGAACGTTACAGCCGCCGGCAATTTTCAGGGCGCGGATGATCTTCAGGGCGCTTTCACGCAGCATGGAAAGATCTTCCTGATTCAGGGTCTGGCAGGGAGCAACAACCATGGAGTCGCCGGTATGTACGCCGACGGGGTCAACGTTTTCCATGTCGCAGATGGCGATAACGTTGTCTGCGTTGTCGCGCATGACTTCAAACTCGATTTCTTTCCAGCCCTTGACGCTTTTTTCAACCAGTACCTGACCCACAGGAGACAAGGCGATGGCATTTTTCATGATCTCGCGCAGTTCCTGCTCGTTGTCGGCAAAACCACCGCCGGTGCCACCGAGGGTGAATGCAGGACGGAGAACGACGGGGTAACCGATGGATGCGGCTGCTTCAACGCCTTCTTCGATGGAATGGGTGACGATTGACTGAAGCACAGGCTCGCCAATGCTTTCGCACAGTTCCTTGAACAGCTCACGGTCCTCGGCAGCTTCAATGCTTTCCGCCTTGGTGCCCAGCAGCTCTACCTGGCATTCGTCGAGAATACCTTTGCGGCGAAGCTGCATGGCAAGGTTCAGGCCGGTCTGGCCGCCGATGCCGGGAACGATGGCGTCGGGACGCTCGTAACGCAGGATCTTTGCAACGTATTCAAGGGTAAGGGGCTCCATATATACTTTATCCGCCATGGTGGTGTCGGTCATGATGGTGGCAGGGTTGGAGTTTACCAGAACCACTTCATAGCCTTCCTCTTTCAGGGCGATACAGGCCTGAGTGCCGGCGTAGTCAAACTCCGCAGCCTGTCCGATAACTATCGGTCCGGAACCGATAACAAGTATTTTCTTAATGTCTGTTCTCTTCGGCATATCTATCTCATCCTTTCAGGTTTTTTACTTCTTAATAGCTTCATTCATCCATGCGATGCGTCCGTCACACACGGTCATCAGGCATTTGCCCTTGACTGCCATGCCCTCAAAGGGAGTGCATTTCCCTTTTGACAGAAACGCATCTCCGTTTACATAATATTCTTCGTTCAGATCGAACACGGTGAAATCCGCAAGCTCTCCGGCTGCAAATTTCCCCGGTATTCCAAAGCGTTTTCGAGGATTGATGCTCATAAACTCAATCAGCTTAGTTAACGTAATAATTCCTGTTTCCACCAACCCGGTGTACAGTGCCGGGAAAGCCACTTCCAGGCCGGTTATTCCGTTGAGGCTGCCCGCAAATCCCCGGGACTTTTCTTCCTCACTGTGGGGAGCATGGTCGGTAGCGATCATGTCGATGGTTCCGTCCTGCAGTCCCTGCAAAAGAGCCTCTCTGTCCTCGGGAGTTCCGATGGGAGGGTTCATTTTGAAGCGTCCGTGATCCTGAATCATGGTATTGTCAAAAATCAGGTAATGGGGAGCGGTTTCACAAGTCACGTCAAGGCCTTCACTTTTTGCCTTTCTTATCAGTTCCAGCGACCGGCGGGTGGACATATGGCACATATGATATCCGCAGCCGATTTCACGAACCAGCTGAAGATCCCGCTCCAGCTGACGCCATTCGCTTTCGGGCGATGGCAGATAGCTTTCGTCTTCGCAGTGGGCCACAATAAGTTTGTTCAGGCTCTTTGCCCTGATCATGGCAGCACGCATCATTTCGGTGCTCTGAACGCCCTTGCCGTCATCCGAAAAGGCCACAACATGAGCCGCCATTGCATCCATATCAGCAAGTTTTTCGCCCAGTTCGCCAACGGTTATGGCACCGTAAGGCAAAACCTTTACCTTTGCACCTTTTTCAATCAGGTCCAACTGGGGCTGCAAATGCTCCATACAGTCAGGCACAGGGTTAAGGTTAGGCATTGAACAGACCGCTGTATAACCTCCTGCAGCAGCTGCTGCGGTACCGGCTTCTATGGTCTCTTTATACGAAAAACCCGGCTCACGGAGATGCACATGAACATCAGCGAAACCGGGAAAAATAAAAGCATTATCAAATTTGAAAACATTTCCACTGTCGGAAGAAACACTTGCGGTGAAAGCGGAAATACAGCCTTCCTCAACGGCTACATTACCCTTGATGAAGGCTTCGGACTGGAATATGTTGATGTCTTGCAAAACGAAATTTTTCAACTGCCATACTCCTTTTTTGAATTTCATGCTATTTTACCATTTTGCGCTATTTCTGTCAATAGCAGAAATTCTGTTTCGGGCAAAAGAATTAGCAAAACCTTTGTTGTTTTGTCTAGTAATGTATGTTATAATGTTTTATTAAGATAATAGAAAAATTTGGAGGCCCTGTTATGGATAACAATATGATCCACCACAAGTTCCGAACTTCGGCTTTAGGCGGTTTCAAACGCAAGGACGTTGCCGCATACATAGAATCCTCTTCCACCGAATATAATCGTCAGATAAAGCAGCTGGAAGAAGATAATATCAGCCTCAGTGCCAGAAACGATGAACTGAGCGGCATGCTTCTGGAGATGGAGCAGCGGCTCAAAACCGCAAGAGCTTCTCTGGAAGCCGTAACCAAGGAAAAAGACGAGCTTGCCGCTATGCTGGAAGAAATGACTGTCCGGACCGAGAGCGAAGATGCAGCCAAAGAGGACGAACCCGAAGAAGCCGTTCCTGCTTCCGGTCCCCTTTGCGTGCCTGTTATCAAGGCCCCCAAGTCCTCCGTCAGAAATCTGCTGGATTCCATCAAGCCCGAAACAGAAGACGAGGCCGAAGCTCCCGTGGAAGATGTTCCCGCCGAAGAAGCTTCCGAAATCGTTGTTGAGTCTCCCGAGGGCAAGGAACTGCTGGCTTCCATAAAGATTTACTATCCCAGAGGCTGAGGTTCAATGAACAAAACCATCCCATCACCGGCTGAAATGCGCCTGACCACCGCCGGCCTTCTTTCTGCAAAGCTGAAAGCCGGCGACCGTGTGCTGCTCAGCGGCACGGTCTACACTGCCCGGGATGCAGCCCACAAGCGGTTTATGGAACTGTTGGACAACGGCGAGCCTCTTCCCTTTTCCATCGAAGGCGCAGTTATATTTTACGCCGGTCCCACCCCTGCCAGGAACGGTCATCCCGTGGGTTCCTGCGGCCCCACCACTTCTTCCCGTATGGATCCCTACACTCCACGGCTGCTGGATCTCGGGCTTGGTGCCATCATCGGCAAAGGCGACAGAAGTCCCGCTGTTCACGATGCCATCAAACGAAACGGCGCCTTGTATCTGTGCGCTGTGGGCGGTGCAGGAGCTTTGCTGGCTCAGTGTATCACCGATGCGGAAGAGATAGCTTTTGCCGATCTCGGCTGCGAATCCGTCAAACGGTTCACCATCAAGGATATGCCCCTGTTCGTGGGTATCGACAGCAATGGCGGAACCGTATTCGAAAACCCGTCAACCTAATATTGTGAGGAACATCAACAAATGCAAAAACTTACCCACATGATAATTTCCCACCGGAAGGCCGTCATTGCTGTCTTTACAGTTTTGACGGTCATTTGCGCCCTTCTTTCGCTGACGGTGGAAGTTAACTACCATCTGGCAGACTATCTGCCGGACAATGCCGAATCCACCGTGGCCCTGAACACCATGTACGAACAGTTCGATGCTGCCACGCCAAACCTGAGGGTCTACATCCCCGATGTCTCCATACCCGAAGCTCTGGAATACAAGCAGGCTTTGCTGGATACTCCCGGTGTAATCGGTGTCATGTGGCTGGACGATTCCATTGACATCCGCCAGCCTCTCGAAATGGCAGACCCCGGTACCGTGGAAGGATTCTACAAAGATGGCGGCGCCTTGTATCAGGTCACCGTCGGTGATGAACTCAACCAAATGGATTCCATAAAAGCCGTTCGTGAAACCGTTGGCGATGACGCCGCCATCAGCGGAGATGTGGCCGACAGCGCAGCGGCTCAGATGACTGTTGTTACCGAAGTTGGCAAAGCCGTACTCCTGCTGGCTCCCATCATACTGGTGATCCTGATTCTGACCACTAACTCATGGCTGGAACCCATTTTGTTCATCATAGTTATCATCGTGTCTATCGTGTTGAACTACGGCACCAACAAACTGATGGGCGAAATCAGCTTCCTTACCCAGAGCATCGCTCCGGTATTGCAGCTGGCTGTGTCAATGGACTATGTAATTTTCCTGCTGAGCACCTTCAACCGCAACCGTCAGGCCGGTCAGGATGCCGAAAGCGCCATGGAAAATGCTGTGCAGAAAATGGCTTCCACCGTCATTGCCAGCGCCGCCACAACATTTGCAGGCTTTATTGTGCTGGTGTTCATGGATTTCAAAATCGGCCCCGACCTTGGCATCGTGCTGGCCAAAGGCATTTTCATCAGCGTTATTACCGCCATTGTGCTGCTGCCCGCTGTTACCATGAGCATGCTGAAGGCTCTTGACAAAACCGCCCATCGTTCTTTCATGCCGTCTTTCAAAAAGTTCGGTACTTTCACTTCAAAACTGAAAATTCCCGCTCTTATACTGGTCATTGTTTTGCTTATCCCCGCTTACCTTGCCCAGAGCAATCTGGACTTCACCTACGGCACCGAAGGTATGAACGAAGGATCTCAATTGGGCGAAGATACCGACCTTATCAACTCCGTTTTTGGCAAGAATGCCTTTATGGTGCTGATGGTTCCCAAAGGCGACTTTGAAAGCGAAGCAGCATTGTGCTCCGACATCAAAAAGCTCGACAAAATCACCTCTGTCAATTCCTACAGCGAAACCGTGGGCAGTGCCATCCCGTCGGATTTCCTCGACGAATCCGAATCTTCTCAGCTTCTCAGCGACCTGTACAGCCGAATCATCATCACCGCCAACGTAAGCGATGAAGGCGACGAAGCCTTTGCCCTGGTGGAAAAAGTTCGTGAAATATCAGCTTCGTATTACGGTGCGGATTACCACCTTTGCGGCACAAATGTCAACAACTACGACATGCGCACCACCGTTATTCGCGACAATGCGCTTGTCAGCACACTTGCTCTCATTTCTGTGGGTCTGATAATCCTGCTGACATTCAAATCTCTGTCTCTGCCCTTTATCCTGCTGCTGACTATTCAGTCGGCCATATGGATAAACCTTGGCCTCATCTATTTTTCCGATACAAAACTGCCCTATCTGGCCTATCTGGTAGTCAACACCGTTCAGCTTGGCGCCACCATAGACTACGCAATTCTGTTCACCGAGTATTTCATGGATTTCCGCAAATCTATGGCAAAAGGTCCTGCACTGATGAAATCATCCGAATTGGCAGCTCCGTCCGTTCTGGCACCCGCCATCATACTGGCATCCGCCGGTTACGCACTCGGCGCATCGTCCACCAACGGTATTATCAAGGGTTTTGGCAGCGTGCTTTGCAGAGGCACCTTGATGTCTGCCGCCCTGGCACTCATTCTGCTGCCGGGTCTGCTGTTTATCTTTGATAAAGTAATCGGAAAAACCACCCTAAAATGCAACTTCTACAGTCAGACCAAGGAGGTCAACAATGAAAAATAAAAGCAAAAAAACAGCCGCAGCCGCACTGGTGTTTGCCCTGCTGCTGTGTACCTTTACCGCATCCGCATCTGTGACCGAGTCTTTGGCGAAAGAAGAAGTGGTTTATGCCTCTCTTGGCGCTGATGGCAGTGTCGGCGGCGTTTATGTTGTCAACTCCTTTGAGCTTGACGAAGACACCGTTGTCACCGACCACGGTCAGTATTCTTCCGTTGTGAACCTGACCAACGGCAATGAGATCAACTATTCCAGCGGCACTGTCAGCGTTGAGGCCGAAAAAGGCATGTTCTGGTATCAGGGCAACATGGATAATGCCGAACTGCCCTGGAACATAGCAATCGAATACTGGTTTGACGGCGAAATGACCGATTCTCCCGCAGGAAAATCCGGTGCTATGGAGCTGAAGATACTCACTTCCAAAAACGAAAACTCTTCCGGCACTTTCTTTGATGATTTTACTCTGCAGATCAGCGTCACCCTCGACACCGCACTTTGCTCTCACATCGAAGCTCCCGCAGGTACCGTTGCCGCTTCCGGCAACGACAAGATAATCAACTTTGTCGGCATGGCAGGCAGCGAAAGCGAATTTGTCGTCACCGCAGATGTAACCGACTTTGAAATGGCTTCCATCACCATCGCCGGTGTCCGGATGGACATGAGTTCTTATCTCGACAGCTTTGACATTTCTGCAATTACCGAGCAGTTCTCCGATCAGTTCACTCAGCTCAGCGACGGTATTGCTCAGCTGGACGACGGTGCAGGTCAGATTTCCTCCGGTCTTTCAGCCTATGCCGCCGGTGTTGAGGAATACTCCGCCGGTGTCACCCAGGTCGCCGATGCCATCGGTCAGGTTAACGGCGGCGCCAATGAGCTCGCTTCCGGGGCTGCCCAGCTTACTGCAGGTATGAGCACTGCAAATCAAGGTCTTGCCGCCCTTGGCAAAAGCGGAGCTGCACTGGCTCAGGGCGCAAAAACCATGATGGATTCCACCTTTGCCGCCATAAATGCCGAGCTTTCCGAAGCTGCTGCCGCTTACGGCATGGAATTCACTCTCACTCCCGAAAACTACACCGGCATTCTGGCCACCTTCAAGGCTGCAATGCCCTCCATGAGCGACCAGATAGATCAGGTGCAGGCTCAGCTTGACGGCACTGTTCAGCTTTATAACGGCATCAAGGCTTACACCGACGGTGTAAGCGAAGCGGCATCCGGCGTAGCACAGATTTCCGGCGGCATGGCCCAGTACAGTGACGGAGTTTCCGAATTTGCAGCCGGTACCGCCCAGCTTGCCATGGGTGCCGACCAGCTTTCCGACGGCGCTTCTCAGTTGGCTGACGGAGCCAAGCAGCTTTCCAAAGGCGCTGCCGATTACAAAGCCGGCACCGCTCTTATGCGCAGTTCCACCGACGGTCTTGATCAAACCATTGCAGACAGCATCAGCTCCATGACCGAGGAACTGGCACCTCAGTCCGGAGAAGTCTGCTCCTTCACCTCAGAGGAAAATACCGAGGTTGAATCTGTCCAGTTCGTTATGAGAACTGAAGCTGTTGCAATCGAAGCTCCCGCAACAGCCGAAGAGGACGCTCAGCCTATGACTTTCTGGCAGAAGCTGCTGGCTCTGTTTGGTCTGTAAATAATGAAAGTTCAAAGTTGAATTGCCATATACGGCAGGTTTCAACTTTGAACTTTTTTTCATTTTTCGAACCTCAGCCGGCTGAAAATATCACGGCTCAGGAGTGTTCCGTGTTCTTCAAGCCACGCTTTCTGAGAAAGCTGCAGACTGTACTGGTCGCCAAACTCGCTGATGCCGTATGGAAACGGATGTGTGCCCACGGCTATGTAACTGCCCTCATAGGCCAGCAGCTCAGCACCGAAATCTGCCATATCCAACGACCGTGCCGCATCGGCCAGGTCATCAAAACTGTCAAATCGGCAGGCATAGTAATCGTCATCCAGTATGCTGGCAAAAATCAGTACCGTGCCCGCTCCGGTGAAAGCTTCCAGTTCCATATGCAGCCTTCCATCGATAACAAGTCCGTTTTTTTCGAAGGCCTCCTCTGCCAGTGCGTGGGCCTTTTCCATGTCAAGGCCGTGGCCTGTTTCAAGCTCACTGCGGCTGACCACCAGAGCCAGCTTGCCGCCGCTGATACGTTCGATCCTTTCAATACTCATGATCCTTCACTCTCCTTAAGAGAATTATACACTTATCGCAGCGTGAAAAACAGGCGTAAATTATGGCAGTATCAGCCCACTTCTTTCTCTATCTCTGCCTTGATTTTTATAATAATATCCGTTCTCATAAACGGTGTCATGAGGTAGTATCCGTCCACATAAGGAGCTATCTGTTTAGCTGCCTCCAGAGATATTTTCACTGCCATTTCTTCGCTCTTTTCCCGATCGAGGTCTTTATACAGTTCAATTATCTCTTCTGCCACGTTTATGCCCGTCACCTCACTTTGAATAAAGCAGGCGTTGCGATAACTGATGATAGGCATAATACCGCCAAGAATCTTTGCGTCCAGCTCTCTGTGGGCGACGCGCAGATTTTCCACCGCCTGTTTTGTCAGAACAGGCTGAGTGAGAAACGCACTGATGCCGGACTGAATTTTCTGCTTTGCTCTGCTCAGTTCAGCATTGAAATTGGCGGCGTTAATGTTCAGGGCGCCGAATATCCGGAAAGGTCGCTCCAGTTCGGCATTGTTAAGTGATGTAATAAACGCTGCCAGCTTTCTGGAGTTGAAATTAAACACAGACTTGACTTCATCGCGCTCTGCTGTGGGGATGGGGTCACCGGTAACGATAAGCACATTGTCAACCCCTTCCACACTAAGGCCCAAAAGAAGCGCTTTCGTGGCGTTCAGGTTTCGGTCACGGCAAGTCATATGGGGCAGCGGATCAATATCCAATTCACGTTTTATTTTGCATGCCAGAAGAGACGAATCCATCCGCGTTCTGCCTATGGGGCAGTCCGCAAGTGTGATGGAGTCAACCCCCGCAGCTTTCAGCTGCCATGCGGCAGACATGAATTTGCCCAATTCCGCCGTTTTTGGCGGATCTATCTCCACTGCAAACACCCGTTTGCCTTCCTCCAGTTTTTTCCACAGTCTGTTCCGGTCTTTTTTTACCGGAGCAATGGCGGTTTCTTCAAGATCGCTCATTTCTGCGCCACCACGGGCAATAGCTTCACTGAGCCGCGCAATATGCTCAGGAGTGGTACCGCAGCAGCCACCAAGGATCTTTACTCCCATGGCTCCCAGTTCCGCCATCTGCATGGCAAAATATCCCGGATCGCCGTTATATACGGTTCTGTTTCCCACAACAGTAGGATAGCCGGCATTGGGCATGGTGGAAAAAATCAGTCCGCCAATGTTCATCTGGGATACCAGTTTTTTCATGTGGTACGCACCGGCAACACAGTTGAATCCCACAGCGTCCACTTTCCCGCAGTCTGCCATCTGCTCAATAAGCTCACTGCCGCCAACGCCTTCACGGGTGTAGCCGTCAGGAAGAACCGCAAAAGACGTCATCACAAAAGCGTCCGGAATTCTTTGCTTAATATATCCGGCAGCTCTTTCAAGACACTGAGCAGAGCTGTTGGTCTCGAACAGGTAGTTTTTTGCTCCAAGGTCAGCAAAAACATCTATAACCGCCTTATACTGCTGCCAAACATCCTCTTGCGGACCTTTTGAGATAGGTCCGATATCGGCAAACACAACGATCTCCCGAACTTTTGCCGCTTCGTTTGCCAGTTTCCAGCCCGCTTCGATGCAGCTTTTCATCAGCTGGCGGTCTCCGTTCATGGCCGAAGGATTCAAACTGAAGGTATTGGTTTTCAGCGCTTTGGCTCCTGCGTCAAGATATGCCTCATGTATGGACAGCACACTTTCAGGGCGAAGCAGGTTTGCCATTTCACAGGAATGGTCCGCATCCCTGTTCTGCTGCATCCACAATGTGCCCATGGCTCCATCGAAAAGCAGGATGTTATCTTTCAAATATTCCCTTATATCCATATTATCCTCTATCCCAGGACTTTCCTTGCAATATCCACGCTTTGCTTGGCATCCTTTGCGTAATAGTCAGCACCGATTTTGGCCGCATAATCCTCTGTCAGAACTGCGCCGCCCACCATTATTTTGCAGTCATGGCCGCTGTCACGAAGGGCTTTGATAGTTTCCTCCATTGCAGGCACAGTAGTGGTCATCAGTGCCGAAAGGCCCACAAGCCGCACATCGTTTTCTATGGCGGCATCCACCACCTGACTGATCTTCACATCTCTGCCCAGGTCGATAACCTGATATCCATAGTTCTCAAGCAATACTTTTACGATATTCTTTCCGATGTCATGGATATCACCCTGAACCGTTGCGAGAACTATCTTTCCCTTGCTGACGGTTTCTCCTCCCCTGGCAGAAATGCTCTTTTTTATAACTTCAAAGGCTTCGCAGGAAGCATTGGCTGCATTGATAAGCTGAGGCAGGAAGATAATGCCTTTTTCATATTGTTCTCCCACCTTATCCAGTGCCGGTACAAGGACATTATTGATGATTTCCAGTTCCGATGAGCTTTTCAGAAGTTCCTCGGTGAGCTTTCCGCACTCATCTTTTATTCCTTTTAATACGGCTGTCTCAAGATCCATGGTCTGAGCTGCAGGCAATGATGACACAGTGTCCGAATCCACAAAGCGTGATATATATGCTTCGCAGTCTTTGTCTTCACCGGAAAGCGCTTTGAATGTTGCCACTGCGTCCATGATCTGTTTCTGATTCGGGTTTATTATAGGCAGGTCAAGGCCGCAATGCATTGCCTGAACCAAAAAGCTTTCGGTGATACGCACTCTGTCGGGAAGTCCAAAGCTGATATTCGATACGCCCAGCACAGTGTGCAGGCCAAGCTGCTCCTTCACCATGCGAACAGCCTTCAAGGTCTCCATAGCCTGCTCCTGCTGAGCCGATACGGTAAGGGTAAGGCAGTCTATGATAACATCTTCCCTGGGTATTCCCAAATCAAGTGCCGCATCCAGAATGCGTTTTGCAATCTCCACCCTCTGCTGAGCTGTCCGGGGAATTCCGCTGTCATCCATGGCGAGACCCACCACGGCCGCACCGTATTTTTTGACGATGGGCAGTATCTTTTCCAGCACCTCGGCAGTTCCGTTGACCGAATTGACAATTGCTTTTCCGCAGAAATTGCGAAGCCCCGCTTCAATGACCTCAGGGTCAGTGGAGTCTATCTGCAAGGGCAGCGACACCACAGTCTGAATCGATTTTACGACCTGAGTCATGGTGTCTGCTTCATCAATACCCGGAAGCCCCACATTAACATCAAGTATATCTGCCCCGGCTTCCTGCTGCTCAACAGCCCGCTCCACAACGTAGCCCATATCCTTTTCTCTGAGCGCCTGCTGGAAGCGTTTTTTGCCCGTGGGATTGATTCGCTCTCCTATCACGCGTACACCCGATAGCTCCACACAGTCCGACGCGCTGCAAACACCGTGGCGAACCGTTGTGTTTATAACAGGTTTGGGAGCTGTTTTCAATGTGACGTTCAGTTCTGAGATAAACTCAGGAGTGGTACCGCAGCAGCCGCCAAAGAGTCTGAACCCCAGGGCTCGGTATTCGGCCATGGCATCAGCAAATTCCATTGCAGATATATTATACTCATCAGTCTCCGGGTCAGGAAGTCCCGCATTGGGCTTGATAACCATGGGCAGACTTGTCCACTGAGCAAGCTCTCTTGCCAGGGGCAGCATCTCCACAGGGCCAAGAGAGCAGTTGAATCCCAGAGCATCCACCCCCAGACCGCCCAAAGTAAGCGCCATAGACGCAGGTGTGCATCCGGTAAACGTGCGTCCGCTCTGTTCAAAAGACATGGTGGCAACGATCGGCAGTGATGAATTCTCCTTTGCCGCAAGGACAGCAGCACGCATATCGTTCAATTCGGTAAAAGTCTCAAAAACCACCAGATCTGCTCCGGCAGCTTCGCCGGCAGCAACTATTTTGCTGTACATTTCCCATGCACTTTCAAACGGCAGATCGCCCAAGGGCTCCAAAAGCTCACCTACAGGGCCCACATCCAGAGCCACAAGGGTATCTGTTCCGGCAGCAGCCTGTTTGGCAATTTCCACAGCTTTGCACACCACTTCTTCAACGCTGTATCCCACGCCTTTAAGTTTATGAGGATTTGCCTGAAACGTGTTGGTGTATATTATTCGGCTGCCCGCATCAATGTATTTTTTATGTACTGCTGCCACCGGCTCGGGGTTGGTGAAGCAAAGCAGTTCCGGGCGCTGGCCGGGCTCAAGACCGGCATTTTGCAGCTGAGTTCCCATGGCTCCATCCAGCAGTATATATTCATTATCATGCAGCATATTCAAAAACTTCATATCATAACCTCGACAATAATCATCCGCTTATGCAATTTATGCGGCAGCAGCTACTTGCGCTATTTGTATATATACTATCAGCAAAATAAGCCGTTTACAATATTGTTCCGCAGAATTTCCTGCTTTTTCTGAAAAACAAACTGCTTTTTTGGAAAAATATACATTGAATTTTGGTTTAATATGTATTATAATTCATTTCATAATATACATAATCAACTGGAGGTTATCAAACCATGAAAAAAATTATTGCTCTGCTGCTGGCTGCTATGATGCTGCTTGCTCTGGTTGCCTGCTCTTCCAACACTGCAGAAGATTCCGCTCCCGCTGCCGAAGAGGCTGCTCCCGCTGAAGGTGCCGTTCTTACCATGGCCACCAACGCTGCATTCCCTCCCTATGAGTACTACGAAAACGAACAGATGGTTGGTATCGACGCACAGATCGCCGCTGCCATCGCCGAAAAGGTGGGCATGACCCTGCAGATCGAAGACATGGAATTCGGTTCCATCATCGCTGCTGTTCAGTCCGGTAAGGTCGCCATCGGCATGGCCGGCATGACCGTCACCGAAGAACGTCTGCAGTCCATCAACTTCTCCAACACCTATGCCACCGGCATTCAGGCTATCATCGTTGCCGAAGGCAGCCCCATCACCACTGTTGACGACCTGTACGCTGAAGGCGCTGCTTACACCGTTGGTGTTCAGCAGGATACCACCGGCGACATCTATGCCACCGACGATTTCGGCGATGACCTTGTTGAACGTTACTCCAAGGGTGCCGACGCCGTTCAGGCTCTGATCACCGGCAAGATCGACTGCGTTATCATCGACAACGAGCCTGCCAAGAGCTTTGTAGCTGCCAACGAAGGCCTCGTTATCCTCGAAACCTCCTATGCCGTTGAAGATTACGCCATTGCTGTTGCCAAAGAAAACGAACAGCTCCTGGCCGACATCAACGCCGCTCTCGAAGCTCTGACTGCCGACGGCACCATCGCTTCCATCGTTTCCAAGTATATCCCCGCCGAATAATTCGACCAACCTTACAAAGGGCGGCACCTCAGTGCCGCCCTTTTAAGCCTTTAATTCAGAATAGGAGCTGCTGCCATGAACGAATGGTTTGAAACTCAAAAAGCCAAGTTCATACTCAACTTTATAGACGATAACCGCTGGAAATACATGTGGGACGGTCTGGGCGTTACCCTCAAGGTAACTTTCTTTGCGTTGCTGATCGGTCTTGTCATCGGCATCATTATTGCCATCATCCGTTCCACCCACGACAAAAACATCGATACCATGCGCAAAGGTATCGGTTGGTTCCTGATGAAGGTTGCAAACCTCATCTGCCAGGTTTACCTTACGGTCATCCGCGGTACTCCTGTGGTCGTCCAGCTGTTGATAGCCTACTTTATCATCTTCGTTTCTTCCAACAACAAGGTGCTTGTTGCCGTTATCGCTTTCGGCATCAACTCCGGCGCTTACGTTGCCGAGATCGTCCGAAGCGGTATCATGTCCATCGACGTTGGTCAGACGGAAGCCGGCCGCAGCCTTGGTCTGAACTTCACTCAGACTATGGTACATATCATTATCCCTCAGGCCTTCAAAAACGTCCTGCCTGCCCTGGGCAACGAGTTCATCGTCCTGCTCAAGGAAACCTCCGTTTCCGGCTACATCGCCCTTCAGGACCTCACCAAGGGCGCAGACATCATCCGCGGCCGTACTTTCGACGCATTCATGCCCCTTTTCGCCTGCGCTGCGATATACCTTATCATGGTCATGTTCTTCACATGGCTGGTGAATAAGCTTGAAAGGAGACTGAGAAACAGTGATCACTGATACTCTTATTAATGTTTCCGGCCTGGAAAAGCACTTCAAGGGCGGCGAAATCAAGGCATTGGACGGTGTAGACGCCGAAATCAAAAGAGGCGAAGTCGTTGTTGTCATCGGTCCTTCCGGCAGCGGGAAGTCCACTTTCCTGCGTTGTCTGAACCTGCTGGAGGTTCCCACCGGCGGCCAGATACTTTTTGACGGTACCGATATTACCGACCCCAAGTGCAACATCAATATCCATCGTCAGCGTATGGGCATGGTGTTCCAGCACTTTAACCTGTTCCCCCATATGACCATCCTGAAAAACATGACTCTGGCCCCCATGCAGCTTCTGAATAAGAGCAGGGAAGAAGCCGAAGGAAGTCGGAGGCCAAGCGGTCTTAGGAAGACAAACCAA
>JAZULX010000167.1:0-3111 GCA_045603325.1 Oscillospiraceae bacterium
TGGTTTGTGTGCAGGTAGTTTGCGAAGTTCTTCCAGATATTCTGCAGCCTCTTTCGTGCGATGGTCGGCAATCAGATTGTCGGGAAGATAGTAGTAGGGAAGAGGTGTATGGGGAGTTATGTGATCGTTTTGAATTAACTCCTTGTAGAAATCAATAATGCCGGCATGGTTTTGTATGTTCCAGTCCCATGTGGTTTGTCCTTCTGCCATATCAAGCAACCACTGGCAATCCTTCTTTTCCGGAGCCATTCGGATGGCTTCGCGAGCATAGTGGCTCACCTTGTGGGCATCGGCCTGCATTCGATGGTGATATAAGTGCGCGAGAAGGCTTAAGCCGCGGATCTTGTTATCGCCGTTGGCGAGTTGCTCCTTGAGAAACTCTTCGTATTCCCAGAAAATATCTGCGGGAAGCTCCGCTTCCAGATCCATTCGGTTCTCGATGCGACGTAATTTCTGTTCTGTTGTCAAATCAAAAAGTTCGTCAATACTGACACCAAATTCCTCGGCCAGTTTGGGCAACAGAGTGATATCCGGCATAGTCACAGAGTTTTCCCACTTGGAAACCGCTTGGGCGCTTACTCCCAACCGCTCCGCCAACTGTTCTTGTGTCAATCCGGACTTGTTTCTGAGTTGTTTGATTTTGTTTCCGATTTCCATATTTCCTCCTGAACGGACTGATTAAAATAGTACATGCGGCACCTTTGCGATTATTATATTAACAACTTTGTAACCGTGTTTCAACAACGCGGTTTTCCTGTGCGCTCATCCGGTGGTTGAAGAAAAACGAACAGTCCATCAAGCGATGGACTGTTCGTTGTGTGGCTGAAATAGAAACAGTAGCTTTACTCTGAGGCGCTATGCTTCGAAAGGGAGGGGACCCTCGTCGCCTCGTCATTCAGGATCATGGAGGCCAAGTACCAATCTACAGCCGACCGCCTCTCTGCAGGGACAAAGTATAGTATTTCAGAGCCGTCATAAATTTCAAAGTTCTCGCCGGCACCAAACAGCAGTCGGTAGACGCGCTTGATGGAAAAGTGAACCTCATAAGGCTCTCCGTCTCTTGTGCCAACATAAGTAAGGCCGCTTCGGTCAAGGGTGCAGACACCGTTTCCGGCGCTTCGCGTAAATGATTTCCCGTCGGCAGAGGGCAGGCGAAGCTCCACATTGGAACACAGGGAGTACTCCGGATCTTGTGCGATTTGCGCTTCCATCACGCTTTTTTGCCACTCATACCACTGCGCAAAATTCTGAAAACAAAAGTCGGAAGAGAAGGTGTATCTGCCGTCAAGAGAGGTCAGCTTCCCGCAATGTTCGCAGAAAATATCTCGGTTTTTGGTTGTAATGGTGTAGTGGCGTTTGCACACCGGGCAGATCGTCAGGATATTTTCCAGTCCTTCCGCAAGACGCCGGGAGTGATAGTGTATCTCAGGCTTTGTTTGCAGCCACCGGAACTCATCGAAATAAAGCCGTTTCTCCACCCTCTGTTTAATGTCATCAACCGACATGGTTTCAAGTTCTTCGGCGGTGAATAGAAGATCCAGTTCGCTTTCCACAACTGCGCCGCGCCGCAGGCCTTTGCCCCACTTGGGCTTTGCAAGATAGCTGCCGTGGATCTGAATGGTGTATATGGGAATGTTGGCTTTTTTGAGGAAGGAATAGGTGCTTTCCTGAATGTCTTCAAATTTGCCAACGGTGGACAGTCTTGCCTCGGGCATCATAGCCAGTACGCCGCCGTTACGCAGGACCCTGAGCGTATTTCTGGTGCTTTCCACATCCAAAGCAAACATGCTTTTCGGGAAACCGCCCAGCAGGGTCAACAAGCGGCAAAGCCACTTGTGATAGAAATACAGCCTGGCAATAATAAAATGGGGGTAGTTCTTTCGGAGAAGCATCCCGGCGAACAAAAAGTCAAAGAAAGAGCCGTGATTGCACAAGACGATGGAAGGAGACTCGAGAGGTGTATCGCATTTGCTGACGGCTGAAATGCGGATTCCGGACAAGAAGAAGTAAACCTGCAAAACACCGTGCAGTACCGTAAACAGGCAGCGATTACACGCCCTTACCTTAATTGTGGAAGGACCATTCGACATAACATTACCCGCCCAATCAATAATCTGATGTTGTTATCATACCACGAAATGGTTGTCTTTCAAGAATAGATTCGACATTTTTTTAAAACCGTCAAAAGGAGCGTCCTATTGAGCTGTGCAACGAAAAAAGAAAGACACGCTTTTGCATGTCTTTCTTTTTTGCTTGTGGGGCGGAAATAGATATTGCTTCACGCTGTCAGTCTATACTGATGTCAATATCACCCGCATTGGTTGTGAGCTCACAGGTTCCACCTGTTATGGATTTTGGAACGCTGACATCTCCTGTTGAGGTTTCGGTTATGAAAACCTTTTCGGAAAGTAATGTGCCTGTAACATCACCCGTATCGGTTTTGACCAAAATCTCGAAAGCGTCACAGCCATCAAATTCCACATCTCCGGTACTTCTTTCAATTGAAAAGGATTTGGTGGCAATGACGTTCTGCAAGGTTATGTCGCCTGTGTTTCCGGTCGAGGTGATGTTCTTGCAGGCAACGTCTGTCAGTTCGGTTTTGCCTGTACTCACGCGAATGCCCACATTGCCATCACAGTTTATAGTTGTAGCCGTTATGTTGCCAGTTGATGTGGAAAGATCAATCTCACCGCTGCTTACACCGTTAAGCCGGATATCGCCGGTGCTCGTTTCATATTTCATCGATCTCGAAGCGGAAGCATTGCATTCTACATCTCCCGTATCCGCCGAAATATCAATGCTTTCAAACTTGAAATTGTTCGGTATTTTTATATCTCCCGTACTTTCGTTTATGGAGATCACACCGTATTCAGCATCCGAAAGATAAACCGTTATCTTTGGCGTTCCCAGCGTTATGCCGATATAGTCGTACCATTCCTTCTCGTTCACTACATGGATGGTAAGCGTGCCATCTTGAACAGAAACAGAATGCTTTGCATGTTCCTGTTCATAACAAACAACTCTGCATATTCCGTCATCAGAGGTCACAAAGAGAATATCCGCAGTATCCGTGTTTATTGATATATTGCGGAATTCTTCACTTGCTTGATA
>JAZULX010000168.1:0-3853 GCA_045603325.1 Oscillospiraceae bacterium
TTGGACCCACCCAGTATTCCGGTTCCGGCGGCGGCTTTTGCTTCACTCTGGGCACCTACTATGCCGAACACGGCAAGGGCATCATGGCTTTCACCAGCCGTACCAACAAGGGCCTGCCCAAGATCAAGCCTCTGCTGACTCCCGGCGCAGTTGTTACCCATCAGAGAAACTACGTTCAGTACGTCGTTACCGAGTACGGCGCAGTCAACCTCCGCGGTATGGACGTCCGTGAAAGAGCCAAGGCTCTTATCTCCATCGCTCATCCCGATGACCGCGACGCTCTGGACGCAGCTGCAAGAGAACTCTGCTATTATTAATAGACAAAGAAATCCGGCTTTTGCCGGATTTCTTTTTTGGTTATAGAAATATCTGGACATATGCCCCGGTTCCTGACCGCAAAAACTCCTTTGCATCAGCAAAGGAGTTTTTGCATATACTCTATTGTTGCGTTTCAATAATAGAAAGGGGATGGTCTGATGCCGGAAAAGACAAACGGAGATATTGACGATTTTATCTTTGAAAAAGAAGAAAAAATCAGTGAGAGATAGTGCCTTGACAAACTTTTTTTGCGGGTATAGAATCAAAGGTGCGAAACCATATTGAATCAATCCGTACCCGCATTCAGCGGGTCAAAATCATGAAGCGAGGTGAAAATAATGGACGCTGGCAGTAGTAACGGCACCGCCAACCGAAGACAGACTCAGGCGGACGACCCGTACCCTCTGGGAGCCACGTCTGTTGTTTTCTGAAGCTGATGTGTGTCTTGCTCCTGTCTTACTATTTCAAAAAGTAAGGAGGATTTGTTTTGCCCGAATTCACAGCAACTATCGAAACCGCTCTGGAAACACTTCTGGAGCAAAAGAAATACAATACCATCAAAGACCTGCTGACCACCATGAACCCTTCGGACATTGCGTTTTTGTTCGAAGATATGGCGGAATATCAGCAGCGTCTTGCTTTGCTTTTCCGCCTGCTGCCAAAGCAGATGGCGGCAGAGGTTTTCGTTGAGCTGGAGGTTGAGACCCAGGAGCTGCTCATAACCGGTTTTTCCGACCGAGAGCTGCACGATATCATCAACGAAATGTACGTTGACGATGCCGTTGACCTGGTTGAAGAAATGCCTGCAGGCGTTGTAAAGCGCATACTCAGTCAGGCGGATCCCGAAACCCGCCGCACCATCAACGAATTCCTCAAATACCCCGAAGACAGTGCCGGCAGCATAATGACCACCGAATATGTGGACCTGAGCGAAGAGCTCACCGCCGGCGGCGCCATCGAACATATCCGCGAAACAGGCCTGGACAAGGAAACCGTTAACGTCTGCTACGTTATCGACAGCCGGCGCAAGCTTATCGGCGCCGTTTCCATCCGCAGCATAATTCTTGCAAAACCCGATGCCCTTATCGGAGACATCATGGAAGACAACGTAATCTCCGTTGCCACCCACGAGGACCAGGAAGAAGTGGCCCAGATGTTTGCCCGATACAACTTTACCGTTCTGCCCGTTGTGGACAAGGAAGGCCGCCTTATCGGCATCGTCACCGTTGACGACGCTATCGACGTTATCCAGGAAGAGGCCACGGAAGACATCGCAAAAATGGCTGCGGTTACCCATTCGGACAAGCCTTATATGCGCCTGACCACCTTTGAGATCTGGAAAAGCCGTATCCCATGGCTGATGCTGCTGATGCTTTCGTCCACCTTCACCCAGATGATCATTTCCGGTTTTGAAGATGCCCTGTCAGCCTGCATAGTTCTCACCGGATTCATCCCCATGCTCATGGGTACCGGCGGTAACTCCGGCAGTCAGGCTTCCGTTACCATCATCCGCGGACTTTCCCTTAAAGAAATCGAGCTTTCCGACGTTTTCCAGATTCTGTGGAAAGAACTGCGTGTATCCCTCCTGTGCGGCATTTCCCTGTGCGTGGTTAACTTTGCCAAGCTGATGATATTCGACCAGCTGGGTGTGGCCGTGGCTCTTGTGGTCAGCGGTGCGCTGCTGGCAACCATCATCGTTGCCAAACTGGTGGGCTGTGTCCTGCCTCTGCTGGCAGAAAAACTTGGATTTGACCCCGCAGTTATGGCAAGCCCCTTCATAACCACCATCGTGGACGCGCTGTCATTGCTGATTTATTTCGCTCTGGCAGTCGTGGTGCTTGGAATTTAAAAATACAAAAGGGCGACGGAAAGTCGCCCTTTTGCGCAATATCTCTGACCCCATCAATAATGGGAATAATGAGCAAACAGACGGTATCAGGAGGATCCCATGGAAAACAAGGAAACTTTATATATGCGGCTGTATTACGATATCCGCCACCGCATCCAAACCGGAGCGCTTACCGTTGGCCAGCGTCTTCCGTCCAAACGGTCGCTGGCTCAGAGTATGGGCGTCAGCATAAACACGGTGGACGCTGCCTATGCCCAGCTTTGCGCCGAAGGCTTTGTTGTCAGCCGTGAACGCAGCGGTTTTTACGTCTGCCAGATCGATGAACTTGCCCGACCGGAAAAACCGCAGAAGCCAAAGCAGGAAACTCCCGTTTCCGGAACAAAGACAGAGGTTGATTTTTCGCCCTCAGGTCTGGCAGCGGATCTGTTCCCTTACGCCACATGGCGCAGGCTGATGAAAAACGCTTTCAACGAGTATGACGAAACTTTGCTGCAGCGGTCACCTGCTCAGGGTGATGAGGGACTGCGCCGTGCGATTTCCGACTATATCTGGAACGCACGAGGCGTTCAGGCCGATGCAGACAGCATTGTTGTGGGCGCAGGCAGCTCGGATCTGATGCAGATTCTGGCTTTCATTCTGCCGGGTCAGTGGACGCTTGCGGTGGAAAACCCGGTGTATAATGAGGCTTACCGCTTTTTTGAATCGGGAGGTCACAGGGTGCTGCCTGTGGATGTGGACAGGCAGGGCATTCAGATAAAACCGCTGACTGACCTTGACCCTGCGGTGGTTTACACCACGCCGTCCCACCAGTATCCCCTGGGTTTTTCCATGCCCATTTCACGACGCATAAAGCTGCTGAACTGGTCAGCTGCCGGAAAAGACAGGTATATTATCGAGGACGACCACGACAGCGAGTTCCGTTACGGCGGACGACCCATACCGTCCCTTGCCAGCATCGACGAGGGCGGCAGAGTTATATATATGGGCACATTCAGCCGCAGCGTGTCACCTGCTTTGCGAATTGGGTATATGGTATTGCCTCAACCCCTGCTGGAAAGGTACCGTGAGTGCTGGCAGGGACTGCCCACGGCAGTTTCGGCCTTTGATCAGCGTGTGCTGCGTGATTTTATGGAAGGTGGACATTTTGAGCGCCATCTGAGCAGACTTCGCCAGCGGTATAAGACCCGCCGTGATGAATTGACGGCCGCTTTGGCACCCTTTGGCAAGAGCCTGAAAATCGTGGGAGACAATGCAGGCTGCCATCTTACGGTAAAACTGACTGACGGCATGAGCCAGCAGGAGATGTGCCGCCGTGCCATGGACAAGGGTGTCAAGGTTTATCCCGTGTCCGATTATTTCATCGGTGAGATGGACCCGATTTACGAAAGCAAGGTGCTGCTGGGATACGGCGGTCTGACCTCCGAAGAAATCAAAAAAGGTGCGGACTTGCTGCTGCAGGCGTGGAAATGATGAACCTTTGAGTTATGCATGAGCCGGAACGCTAAAGAAGCTGCACTTTGCGGATCCTGACCCGCACCTGTTGAAACAAAAAAAGAACGGCCCGGAAAATTCCGGGCCGTTTCAGACTGTCAAAAAAACGTAGAAGCGCAAGAAATAGGAGGCGGGGATAGTGTGAAAGGGGCCGGCCGAGAGGTCCCTTTCGCGTTCAATAACAAGTCGGGGGCC
>JAZULX010000169.1:0-2254 GCA_045603325.1 Oscillospiraceae bacterium
ATATACTTCCAACTTATCCGTTCTGAAAGAAATTCTGGATTTCGGATAGATCATCTGGTCTGCCGAAGAACAGGTAAAAGTAAAATAGGTCTTGCAGACGGAAATAACGATAGCAATGAGCGTTTCCCGCACCTGGAACACTGGAGTGAACTGGCCGGTGAATGGCTGGCAATGCAAGGCCTTTGATTTTACAAATAGACACAAGCCGGTTCATATATCATATGAGCCGGCTTATCCTGCATCTTCATGTTATGCTCTATAAAAAGTTTACAATTAACTTCTGTTCTGTTATACTCAATCTATATGAAAGGGTGTGATGTCATTGTATGATGTTGTAATTGTTGGTGCCTGTACGGCAGGAACCTATTTTGCCAATTTATTGGCAGAACGAGGACTGAATGTCCTTGTCATTGACAAAGACAGTGAAGAAAACCTTGCGAAGCGGTTGGATATCATACACTTCACCCGGGATTCATTTCAGGAATTTCATGTAAGACCAAGCATGGAAGATGACGAAGAATTTGTTCGTAATTTTCACGTATGCTATGGAAAATCAGCGCTGAACAACCACCTTAAGACAAATTACATAAATGTTGCAGTGCTTCATCTGCCCCTGTTTATCAAACGTCTGCGAAAAACTGCCATTGAATCCGGAGCTCTTTTCCGGTTTCAGACCACATTCAAAGAACTGCTTTATAATAACGGTCGCATTGCAGGCATCGTAACTACCGAAAACGAAACCATTCCCGCAAAACTGGTTGTTGACGCAAGTGGAATCGCCGCAGTCGTGCGAAAAACTGTCAACGATCCTTTCGTGGAAAACTTCGAAACAGGTCCCAGAGACAAATTTTATGTACTTCTAAAGTATGTAAAGCTGAAAGACCCTTCCTTTTCTGTGGTTGACAGTACCAGTTGGCCTTATTACAAGGGCTGGATTGCTCCACAACATATGCCCGGCGGCGCCATCATAGGTGTTGGAGCGAATCTGAGTTTCGATTACGCGCGAAAGTGCATGGCGAAATTTGAATCTGCGATTCCCCTTCCTGAATATGAACTTCAGTATGAGGAGATGGCTTGTACACCCTATCAAAGGCCTCCCTTTTCTTTTGTAACAGACGGTTTTATGGTAATCGGTGATGCTGCTTGTTTGACAAAACCAATCAACGGTGAAGGCATCCCCTGTGCTTGGGGACAATGCACCCCTGCCGCAGATATTATTGCAAACGCGCTGCGTAATGACGGTTGTGCCACGAAAGAAAACTTATGGGAAATCAACCGAATCTACCAAACCGGCGAGGGCGCAGCCTACTCCGCAGAACGTGCTATGCTTATTGGCGCAGTAGATATGAGTGAAAAGGACAATGACTATCTGTATAAAAAAGGAATTGTCTTCAAAAGTGACGATGAACCGGAGGTCGACAATCTCCTCGGTGCGCTGTTAAAAGGTGTTATCACAGGCCAGTTCAGTTTTAAGGCGCTGATTGCACTGGCCTCATCCACATTAAAAGGTGAAGCACTGAGAAAGCATTACCTGGCGTATCCTGCCTGTCCGGAGGATTATCCTGCCTGGGAAAAGAAAGCCCTGAAACTTTGGAAAATAGCTGGCAGTATGGCTGATACAGTTAAAGACGCATAAGATCTCGATTTATTAAATAAGCAAGGAGAGCAGAAAGATGAATAACAAGCAATCCAAATGGAGCTTCTGGGCCATCGTATGGGGCATGGGACTGGCCGGACAACTATGCTGGAATATGGAAAACCAGTGGTTTAATACTTTCGTCTACGCAAAAATCAGCGGTGATGTAAACATCGTCACATGGATGGTCATTGTCTCTGCTTTGGTTACCACAATATCTACTTTCGTATTTGGCACCTGGTCAGACAGAAGCGGCAAAAGAAGAATTTTTGTCAGCTGCGGATATATTATCTGGGGTTTTGCCACAATTCTGTTTGGTCTTACCGAATATGCACGTGACAGCCAGTTTGGCGCCATCATGGCACTCAGCGGTGCTTTGGTCGTTATTACAGATGCCATTATGAGTTTCTTTGGTTCCATGGCTTATGACTCCGGCTACAGTGTCTGGCTTAATGACCATACAAACGAAGGCAATGGCGGTCAGGTTGGCGCAGCTCTGGCGGTTCTGCCCATTTTATCTACTGTCATCGGTACAGTTGTCGGCGGTATGCTGATCAACATCGGTAATCCCACCGTTGGAACCGATCACTATGACCCCAGCCAGGACAACTACCAGCT
>JAZULX010000170.1:0-2739 GCA_045603325.1 Oscillospiraceae bacterium
ACTGCAAAAGGTTCGTTGCCGATGAAAGAGCGGGCACACAGTACAGCGTGACCCAGACCTTTGGGTTCTTTCTGCCTTACATAATATATATTGGCCATTTCGGCTATATCACAGACCAGCTTTTCCTCGGCCAGCTTGCCGGAATCGTGCAGACGATACTCCAACTCAAAGGAACGGTCGAAGTGGTTCTCCATGGAGTGCTTGTTGGCGTTGGTTATAATCAGGATTTCTTCAATGCCGGAGTTGACTGCTTCCTCTACTATATATTGAACGGTAGGAGTGTCGACTATGGGGAGCATTTCCTTGGGCATGGCTTTGGTGGCAGGCAAGAATCGAGTGCCAAGACCTGCAGCAGGAATAATCGCTTTGCGGATAGGTTTGTTCATTACCTTTATCCTCCGTTAGTGTTTTTGTTGCCCCCCTTGTGTAAAGGGGGTGATTTTTGCGCTGCAAAAATCGGGGGGATTGAACAATCTTAACCATTAGTTAAGATTGTATACTATTTTCAATGAGTAATCAAGCCTTGCACGGCGCATAATAAGCCCGGTGAGATTATGAAAGATAAGAATTTTGTGCCATACCATCCGAAACAGGAACCAAAATATAATGTAAGCATATCTGCCCAGGCCGTTAAGGACATTTTCAAAGATGCTGCGGATTTTTATACCAGACCGGTGGCTTGCCCGGGAGGGTTCAAGGCGGACGTGTTTTTTATCGACGGACTGGTGTCCGGAGGAGACATTGCGGACTATGTTCTGAAACCTCTGATGAGTGCAACGGCAGATGCGAACTCTGCTGACGAGCTGATCGAAAAGCTCAGGCACAGCGAAATCTACGCTGCCAACGGCAGATTTGTGACTGACATGGACAAGCTTTGCTTTTTCCTGGTCAACGGGTTTGCGGTGGTGGTCGTGGAGGGAGCGGCAAATGCACTGGCATTCGAAGCCAGAACGGGTGAAAAGCGCAGCATATCCGCTCCAAACGTTGAAAACACGGTAAAAGGGTCAAAGGATGCTTTTGTTGAGACCATTCGTTCCAACACCTCTCTTGTGCGACGCCATCTGCGAACTCCTGAGCTGCGCATCAAAGAGAAAATCGTCGGACGACAGACCCTGACAAACGTATCTATATTATATATAGAAGGTATAACCAATGATGCCATGGTGACGGAGCTGGAAACGCGGCTGGACGAGATGGACGTGGACGGGGTTCTGACAATGGCCACGCTCAATGAGTATTTGTTTGACAAGCGGAGCCTGTTTCCCAAACTGATATACACAGAACGGACAGACAGATTCTGCTTTGAACTCATGGGCGGCAGACCGGGCATTCTTGTGGACGGCATGCCGGTGGGGTTCCTGGTTCCGGCAACGCTGTCGCTTATAATGAAAACTCCGGAAGACAGGTCGGAGAATAATATTGTTGCAAGCTGCCTGAGACTGCT
This sequence comes from Oscillospiraceae bacterium, assembly GCA_045603325.1. GTDB lineage: Bacteria > Bacillota > Clostridia > Oscillospirales > Oscillospiraceae > SIG469. The sequence goes on from JAZULX010000170.1 coordinate 1,445, forward strand.
CAGATATGCTGCACTGATACTGACGCTGCTTCTGCCGGGTGTTTATCTGGCAGTCAGGGGCTTTCATTCGGAGATGATACCGGAAGTGCTGCTGAATTCCATTCTGGAAAGCAAACAAAAGGTGGCATCGGGAACGCCTTTCGAAGTCATATCGCTGCTGCTGTGTTTTGAACTGCTGCAGGAAGCTGGTCTGCGAATGCCCCAGAATATTGGCCAGACCATAGGCGTCATAGGCGGCCTGGTGGTAGGCACGGCTGCGGTGGAGGCAAACATAATTTCGCCGGTGGTGCTGGTAGTGGTGGCTTTGGCAGGAGTTGCAGGCTACACTTTGCCGAATCAGGATTTTTCAAACGCCGTCAGAGTGTGGCGATTTATAATAGTATTGGCTGCCTGGGGATTTGGACTGCTGGGAGTTCAGCTGGCGTGCCTGATGCTGCTTATGAGCCTCTGTGCCACAGAAAGTCTGAATGTGCCGTTCATGATGCCGTTTACCACTGCTGATCCCACGAGAATACTCGGGAACGTGGCAGTCAGACCAATAAAAAACGAAAAGTTCAGAGACAAAGAACTGCAGACAAAGAATAAAAGGAGCAGAAAGTGATGAAAAGATCAGCAGCAGGTGTGATACCGCTGGTGTTGTGCTGCCTGATGTCGCCGATTCTCAGGCTGATACCGCAAACAAGCATCTGGTCGCCACGGATATGGGAAATAGGGGAGATGTTCGGGTTAGGAAACATGACAGCAATGGTTTTGACAATAGGCTTGGCGATATGGGCGGGGCATTACGGCACAGAGACAGTCAAAAGGGCAGGGGCGGTTGCACTGCCGTTTATGGTGGCGATACTTGTGTCGACGATGATTTTGGGATTCAGCACAGGATTAAGCGGCAGATTTCTTCCGTTGGCAGGTACCAATGTGATATCAGCAGATTTCCTGCTGATTTCGTGGGTTTCGGCATGGTTTTTCGATAATTCAAAAAAAGTCGAAAAAAATTGAAAAAAGGTGTTGACAAATGCTGCACCAAATGATAATATATCGGAGCGCTCGAGAGAGCCGGGTAAAATAAACCAAAACGAAACAAAAAATCAAGAAAAACTTGAAAAGAGTTCTTGACAAATGGAAAACGTTATGGTATATTAAACCTCGCCGCTTAAAGCGGGATGCACCTTGTAAATTAAACAACGTGAACAAACAAAGCACCAGAAACGTCAAAGTTGCGAGACGCAGGTTTTGTCAATTACTGCGCCGTAACTATAAAAATAACTAAGCTAAGAGAAAACTTAGTGATTAAGGTT
>JAZULX010000171.1:0-11160 GCA_045603325.1 Oscillospiraceae bacterium
AAATGACCTTTCGGACAGAGGGCGAATTATCGCGTTACCACCTCTGGTTGGTGCTCAGAGCGCAATTTGCGCTGCGCTGTATCGGGCGCTCCCGTCGAAGACTACTCTCGTTCGATTTCCCCTTCGCTGCTCGAGGCTGTATTCACACGAAACTTCCGACCCTTTTTCACCAACCAAGGGCTCTCTGAACGGTACATTCCGGGTTACTTGTGCCTGTCATCACATTAAATATTAACAACGGATGGATAATAACAGAATAAATGGTTTTTGTCAAGTATCGCTTAATTAGTCCAAAACCCTTGCCATCATATACATATCGGCATATTTACCGTTTTTCAATGCATACTTTCGGAGAGTTCCTTCGATTTCAAAGCCCAGCTTTTTGTATAAGCCAATGGCTTTGTGATTATCGCAGAAAACAGTCAGTTCAAGGCGAATAAGACCAAGCCAGTTGTCTGCAATATCAATCAGGGATTCCATCAAAGCAGTACCAACGCCCATACCGTGATAGTCCGCATTAACCATGATGCCGATTTCGCCCACATGACGCTGACGATTGTCTGAAACTGACAGTCCTGCAGTGCCGATGCACTTCTCACTGCCGTCTTCAAGTTCGATAACAGCTGCCATCTGATGACGGGAAGATTCGATATTTTCCAGTCGTGAAATATTCGTTTCCAGAGTTTCAGACGGCATTGCCAGAGTGTTTTCCAAAACTTCGGGCATACGCCGAAGTTCCCAAATATCCTCGGCATCGTCTGCCAATACAGGTCGGATAATGAACTCCATCGGTTCAGCCCCTTTCCATCAGTTCTTCCGCACTTTTCAAAGTGGTTTCGGTTATGACGTCGCCGCCGATAAGGCGGGCGAGTTCCATTTTTCGTCCGTCAAGTTCCAAAGGCGTGACATGAGTATATGTTCTGCCGTTCTTTTCGGACTTTTCTATTGAAAAATGCAGGTCAGCCCGGGCTGCGATCTGAGGCAGATGGGTTACGCACAGCACCTGTTTCCCAAAAGACACCGCTTTCAGCTTTGTGGCGACTTTTGCAGCCGCACGTCCGCTGACGCCTGCATCAACTTCGTCGAAAATCAAGGTGGGGATGCCGTCGTTTTCGGCAAGCACGTTCTTGATGGCCAGCATTATACGTGACAGTTCGCCGCCGGATGCAACCTTGCTCATGGGTTTCAATGCCTCGCCCACGTTGGCGGACATAAGAAACCGTACTGAATCCATGCCTGCAGCAGTCAACTCGATTTCGGAAAATTCAGTCTCAAACTGCACCTTTGGCATATCCAGCTGGCTAAGTTCGCTCATTATTCTTGCTTTCAACTGTTCCGCCGCCACTTTTCTGGCGTCGGACAGTTTTTTTGCTTTTTCCAATGCTTCTGCCTGAATAGCGCTGAATTTTTTCTCCAGTTTTTTCAGCTCATCCTCGGCAAATTCTATGGTTTCCAGTTCCTGACGGCACTTATCGAGATATTCCAGCATCTCTTCCGTGGTGGAACCGTATTTCTTTTTCAGTTTATGAAGAACGTCAAGGCGGCTTTCCACCTCATCCAGTTCATTTTCAGAAAAGTCGTAGCTGTCACGCAGCATACGCAGTTCGTCAGCCAGGTCATCCGCTGCCACAGACAGTTCGTTTGCTCTGGTATAAGCCTCTTCCAATTCTTCGGAAATTGAGGAAACGCTGCCCAGTTCACCTGCCGCTTCAGCCAGGAGTGACACAGCGCCATCGCTGTCATCACCTCCGGAAAGGGCGATGTATGCATCCTGCAGGGCATCCATCAGTTTGCCTGCACTACGAAGCAGTTTCCTCCTTGATGCAAGTTCTTCATCCTCACCGGGTTTCAGATTCGCACTTTCAAGCTGAGATATCTGATAAGTGAGATTGTCAATACGACGAGCTTTTTCGCTTTCGTCCATTCTCAGCTTGTCCATCCGGCGTTTGAGATCGCTCAGAGCATCAAAGCCGGATTTGTAGTCTTCGATAAGTTCGGCATGGGCTGCAAATCCGTCCAGTATGGACAGATGATTCTGCTCGTCAAATAGCTGCTGGGAATCGTGCTGGCCGTAGATGGCCATTAAGTTTTCACCCAACTGACGCAGCATACCCACGGTAACGGCACGGCCGTTCACACGGCAGTTTCCCCGTCCGTCAGCAGATATTTCTCTCAAAATCTGCAGTTCACCGCTGTCGTCAAAGGGTATGAGATTTTCATCGAACCATTGGTGATGGGAAATATCTTCAAAAACTGCGCTCACCTGAGCCCGCTCAGCACCGGTTCTGATAAGGTCACGGGAAGTACGCATGCCCAACACGGCCGATATTGAGTCTATAACGATAGATTTACCGGCACCTGTTTCGCCGGTCAGCACGTTGAAACCCGGACCAAATTCGATATCCGCGCTTTCGATGACGGCAATATTCTCAATGTGCAGGGATGACAGCATACTTTCCACTTCCTTTCGTTGGATTCATTTCCGGATCAGCTCACCATTTTTTTGAGTTCGAGGCAGAAATTGACTGCTGCCGCATTATCGGACATGACCAGCAGGCAGGTGTCATCGCCTGCAAGAGTTCCGACAATATGAGGAATGTTCATGGAATCGATAGCAGAACATGCTGCCGATGCCAGTCCGGGCAGAGTTTTCAGCACCACAAGGTTCTGAGCATGGTCATAAGTGGTGACACATTCACGAAAAATTGTGTTGAGTCGGGTTATGAATGTGCTGGCTGCATCTTTCGAGGTTGTGGTATATCTGTAGGTTCCCATGGAGGTCAGTTCCTTGACCATCCTAAGTTCCTTAATATCTCTGGAAATGGTAGCCTGAGTGCTTTTGAACCCGCATTTGCTCAGCTGCTCAAGAAGCTGTTCCTGAGTCTCAATATCCATGGTTTCGATTATCTCGAGTATTTTGGCCTGTCTTTGGGTCTTCATCTGTACAACCGTTCCTTTCAAATTTTGGGAAGCGACTATGAGTTTTTGAATTTCATATTGATAAGCTGGTAGAAGCTGATGTTTTTCACTCTTACCAGTTTGGTTTTGTGCTCGGATTTTTTTGCGATGACCAGATCGCCGGTGTTCAGTTTTACGGCTCTGCCGCCGTCTACCGACAGATAAGCGGATTTTCTGCCCAGTTTGCCAATACGCACGGATACCTGGCGCTGGTCAGACAGGATAAGCGGTTTTGTGTAAAGTGTGTGGGCGCAGATGGGTGTAACCATGATATTGCTGGCACCCGGTTCTACTATGGCACCACCGGCAGACATGGAATAAGCTGTGGATCCGGTGGGTGTGCTGAGAATAACACCGTCGCCTGAGAAGTTCATGGCTTCGGTTCCGTCGCAAAGGATAGACAGCTGGATTATTCTAGCCACTGCGCCTTTGGTGATGACAGCATCGTTCAGCGCCAGATCTGTTGCGATTATTTCGCCTGCTCTGCGGACAGAAATGTCAAGCATAATTCGCTCGTCTATGGTGTAATCGCCTTCAACGACCTTTCTGAGCAGTTCCGTCTCATGGTTTTCAAGTTCTGCCATAAATCCCATGGTGCCAACATTGACACCAAGGATTGGTACATTATTGTAGGTGGCCTGCTTGGAGGAATGGAGGATCGTTCCGTCACCGCCGAAGCAGATCAGCATATCGCTTTCGGGCAGTTCCTCTGACAGATCGTGCAGTTCAGCCTTTTTGGGCAGTTCAAAGCTTTTGTCCACATCAAAGGGCAGGCACATCTTGGTTTCGATGCCCAGGTCTTTGAGCAGCTTTTCTGCGGCAAAAGCTCCGCGGAATCCTTTATCCCGGTATGGGTTGGGGCATAAAATGATTTTTTTCATAGACTCATTCCTTCAAAGTCTGATTCGCCTGGGCAACCAGTTCTGACGGATCCGGCGGGTTTCCTGTGCCGGATTTGACAAGATGGCCCAAGAATTCAATATTTCCTTCCGGTCCTCTTACCGGTGAAAACGTCAGGTTCTTTACCGTAAATCCGATGTCGGCAGCATAGGTCAGGAAATCTCTCAGCACCTGTTCGTGAACTTCGGGATCTCTTACAACTCCTTTTTTGCCAACTTTGTCTTTACCTGCTTCAAACTGCGGTTTGATAAGACAAAGCGCCTGACCGTCATCTTTCAGCAGCTTATATATTACCGGCAGCACCAGCCGCAGGGAAATAAACGAAACATCTATAACCGACAGGTCAAGTTTTTCGCCTATATCTTCCTCCGTTACATAGCGGATATTGGTACGCTCCATGCAGACAACTCTCTCGTCTGAGCGGATGGACCATGCCAGCTGGCCGTAACCAACATCGATGGCAAAAACCTTTTTTGCGCCCTTTTGCAGAAGGCAGTCGGTAAATCCGCCGGTGGAAGCTCCCGAATCACTGCAGACGTATCCCGAGGGATCAACGCCGAAATACGCCAGGGCTTTTTCCAGTTTCAGACCACCACGGCTCACATAGGGGCAGGTGTTTCCCTTGACCTCTATCTCGGCGTCACGGCTGACGGACGTTCCAGCCTTGTCAACTCGCTGTCCGCCCACAAACACAATACCGCTCATAATGGTTGCCTGTGCTTTTGACCGGCTCTCAGCCAGTCCTTTTTCCACAAGCAGAACGTCAAGCCGTTCCTTGTCAGCCATTTTCAGTCTCCCTTCCCAGCAGTCTTTCAGCTGTTTTTACTATTCCTGCACTGTCTATTCCGCGCTCAGCTCTGAGCTGGGCTACCGTTCCGTGTTTCACGAACGTATTTCCCAGGTTAAGTGCGGTAACGGATGTTTCCGGCATGGCCGCAGCTATCCGGTCGGCTATGGCACAGGCTGCCATGGTTTCTTCAACTACCACCAACTGACCTGTCACCAGTTCCTTTACGGCATCCATATCCAGCGGAGCAATTTTGTTTATCTTGATTACTTTTGTTTCAACGCCTTTGGCTTTCAGTTTTTCCGCTGCAGCCATAGCTTCATTTATCATAGTTCCGTAAACTGCGATGGTAATGTCTCCGCCATCTTTGACAACGGCGGCTTCCCCTGCGGAAAGGTCATCAATATACCTTCCTTCACCGCCTCTGGGGTAACGGACAGCCACGGGGCCTGTCTCTTCTTCCACAGCCTTTTTAAGCATGGACCGCAGTTCGGCAAACGAACCGGGACAATACACAGTCATGCCCGGAACCTGGCTGAGAAATCCCGTGTCGAACACGCCGTGATGAGTCTCGCCGTCATCACCCACAAGTCCGGCTCTGTCGACCGCCAGAACCACGTGCAGCCCAAGCAGTGCCACATCGTGGATGAGCATATCGTAGCTTCTTTGCAAAAATGTGGAATACACCGCAAAAACCGGGGTCATCCCCTGTTTTGCAAGCCCTGCTGCCATGGACACGCCGTGACCCTCGGCAATACCGACGTCAAAAAACCTCTCCGGATAAGAATCCGCAAATTCCATCAGACCGGTTCCTGTTTTCATGGCAGCTGTTATGGCGCATATTTTTTCGTTCTCGTCAGCAAGCTGACACAGTGTTTCTCCGAAAATATCCGAGAAGCATATCTTTTTGCTGGGTTCAACACCGTTGACAGCATCAAAAGCACCGATGCCGTGATATGTGTCGGGACGTTCTTCCGAATATTTGTATCCTCTGCCTTTGGTTGTGATTATGTGCAGCAGAACGGGGCCGTTGATCTCTTTGGCATAGGTTAGCAGATATGTCAGTTTTTCCACATCGTGTCCATCCACGGGGCCAAGATATGTAAATCCCATATCTTCGAACATGGTGCGGCCGATCATCATGTTTCTCATTCTTTTCTTCACTCTGTGAGTAAAAGCGTAGAGAGCTTTGCCGCCGGGAACCACAGAAGTAAACCGACGATATGCCTTTTTCAGCCGATAGTATCCGGGTTTCAACCGCAAGTGGGATAAGTAATTTGCCACGCCGCCCACGTTCTGGGTGATGGACATACCGTTGTCGTTAAGTATAACGATAAGCGGTTCACCGCTTTCACCACCGTCGGCCAGTCCTTCATAGGCCAGTCCGCCTGTAAGTGCGCCGTCGCCGATAACGGCAGCCACGCAGTAGTCGTCATTGCTGAGAGTCCTGGCTCTGGCCATGCCAAGAGCTACCGATACAGAGTCGGAAGCATGTCCGCCGATAAAAGCATCGTGGATACTCTCAGAGGGTTTGGGGAATCCGGCCATGCCGCCATAGGACCGCAAAGTCGGAAAATCATCCATTCGTCCTGTAAGCAGCTTATGGACATAGCTCTGATGACCAACGTCAAACACTATTCTGTCTTTTTCGGTATCAAACACCCGGTGCATTGCCACCGTTAGTTCAACCGCTCCGAGATTTGAAGCCAGATGACCGCCGGTTTGTGACACCGTTTTAACAAGAAACTTTCTTATCTCTTCGCAGAGTTGAGCCGTTTCTTCTTTGGACAGTTCCCGAAGAGTTTCGGGTCCTGTCAGCTTTTCCAAAATACCCATTGCTGGTTATCCTTTAAAACAAAATTCCTATTGTAATACCCATTACCGCTCCCACAAACACCTGAATGGGTGTGTGTCCAAGCAGTTCTTTAAGCTCGTTGCTGAACATCTCGGGTTTAAGATCTTTCCAGTTCAGCATCATATAGTTGAGCACCTTAGCCTGCTCACCGGCAGCACGACGAACATTCAATGCGTCATACATAACGATGAACGCCAACACTGCTGCAGCCGAAAACAAGGGTTGATCCAATCCCACATATTTGCCAATGGAAGTTGCCATGCAGCACACCAGTGAAGAGTGGGACGACGGCATGCCGCCGCTGCCCATAATGCGGTGCAGGTCAAGTTTTTTGTACAAAATCAGTTCAATTATTATCTTTATAAACTGTGCCAGGAACCATGCCGTAAGGCAGGCCATGGAAGTTTTATTGGAAAGAAATTGGTTTACATAATACATTACATCAAATCTTCCTTGAAGTCAGCCAGTCGGTCAGTTCACACAAAAAGCTGACATCATTATAATCTCCTTCTTCAAGGGCGGTTTTCGCTTTTTCGCTGTATTCCAGGATAAGCTGTTCGCAGTATTCCATACCTTTGACGGATATGATGGTCTGCTTGTTCTCATCGTGACCGGTGGCTTTGCCCAATTCTTCGGCATCGCCGATAACGTCCAGCACATCGTCCCGTAACTGGAACGCATAACCCATAGATTTTGCAAACGACTCCGCTGCATTGATCTGGCGCCGGGAAGCTCCTGCCGCAAGGCAGCCAAGTTTGCATGCCGCCGCAAACAACGCACCCGTTTTCAGGTTATGGGTCAGCTTTATCTCCTGCTCTGTAAAGGGTCTTGTCTCCCCTTCAAGATCCAGTACCTGACCGCCCAGCATTCCGCCAACACCTGCAGCCCGTGAAAGCTCAATAACCGCATTCACTATGGTATCGGAATCCAGATCAGCTTTTGCCAGTGTTTCAAAGGCCAAAGTCATCAGGGCATCTCCTGCAAGGGTTGCCATGGCTTCGCCGTAAACCTTGTGGTTGGTGGGCTTTCCCCGACGAAAGTCGTCATCATCCATGCACGGCAAATCGTCGTGGATAAGGGAGTAGGTATGCACCATCTCCACCGCGCAGGCAAAAGCCAGCGCATCTTTAGGGTCACCACCGCAAATTCTGCAAAACTCCAAGGTCAGCCCGGGTCTGAGCCTCTTTCCTCCGGCGTTTACGCTGTATGCCATGGCTTCGGAAATTCTACCCTGAGGGATTTCCGTCATGGGCAGATATTCCGCCATAGCCTGTTCTGTCATTGCAGAGTATTCTGCCAGTTTTTCAGCCACCGTCATTGTGCACTTTCCTCAAAGGGCAGTTCAACGGGCATACCGTCGCTGCCTTTCATAAGGCGGACAACTTTCAGTTCTGCGTCGTCCAGCATCTTGCTGCACATTTTTACCAGGGCTGTTCCTTCTTCAAAAAGAGTCAGGGAACTGTCCAGAGGTGCATCGCCCTTTTCAAGCAGTTTTACAATTTCGTCAAGTCTTTTAACGGCATCTTCAAAGGTTGGTCCTTTATTGCTCATCGTTTATTTTCCTTTCATCCACGGTGCAAACAAGCTGACCGTCAGTCAGGTCAATTTCTATCTTTTCGCCGATATCGGCATCTGTTGTCTTTTTCAGTATGGTTCCGGAAGTTGTCTTTGCTATGGAATATCCTCTGCCAAGCACCTTAAGTGGACTTAGCGCATCCAGCGTTGCTGTCAGCCGGACAAACTCCCGTTTTTTGTTATCCAGAAGCTGCCTTGACGCAGAAGACAGTCTGTTGTGAGTAAAATCCAGCAGCATTCTTTTATCTGCAATGTAATTGCCGGGATCCTGCAGCACCCGGGATTGAGCCAATGCGCCCAGCCGTTCGCGACCTATCTGGGTCTTTTTCTGCACAGCTCTTGCAATTGCATTTTCGGTTTCGGCAAGGCGTATTTTCAATTCAGCCATATCCGGAACAGCCAGTTCGGCTGCATTGGATGGCGTTGCTGCACGCAAGTCTGCCACATAATCGGAAATCGTTACGTCAGGTTCGTGACCAACAGCGGAGATAACAGGAATCTCAGAATCGTAAATCGCCCGGGCTACACGTTCATCGTTGAACGCCCAGAGATCCTCAATGCTGCCACCGCCTCTGCCTGTGATTATCAGGTCCGCTATGTTATGGCGATTGCAGTATCTGATTGCTCCGACTATTTCAGGCGGAGCTTCCACACCCTGAACTCTGACCGGCAGGATAATAGCTTTGGCCAGCGGATATCTTTTGCCAAGAATACGCAGCATATCATGGACAGCTGCGCCGGCAGAAGATGTGATAATGGCAATTTTTTCGGGATACTGAGGCAAAGGCTTTTTGTGCGCCGGGTCGAAAAGGCCTTCTTTGTACAGCTTTTCTTTCAGCTGCTCAAAAGCCACATGCAGATCACCGATACCGTCTGCGGTAAGGGATGTGCAATAAAGCTGATACTGCCCGTCTCTGGGGAACACCGTTACTCTGCCGCAGGCAATTACTTTCATGCCGTTTTCCGGCCTGAATTTCAGCTTTGACGCTGCACCCTTGAACATGACGCACCGGATAGCTCCGTTTTCGTCTTTCATGGTAAAATAATGGTGACCGGAGGGATACATTTTATAGTTTGACAGTTCGCCCCGAACATATACCCGGGAAAGGAGACTGTCTGCATCCAGCATGGTTTTTATATATTCATTTATTTCCGATACGCTGAAAATTTCTTCAGTCATTTTTGTCTCCATTTTGATATGCTGCATATGTCAGTGCAGCCACTCCGAAAGCATTGTCGGTGGAAAAACGAGGTTCGGCAAAAATGCCATAGGTTATCTTCTTTCTGAGCATGGAATTGGAGGCCACTCCTCCGGTAAACATCACAGGAAGTTGGCCATATTCTTTGAACGCAGCCTCTGTGGTTCGCTTTACAGCAGACACTACAGTGGAAAGCGCAAAACCGGCAATCTCCTCGTTAGGAGCGCCGGAAGTTTTCAGCTGCATTACTTTGTTTTCCACACCTGAAAGAGAAAAACTCAGTTCATTGAGTTTTACATTGAAGCCCTTAACGTCCGCAGCCATGGCATCCAGAGCTTTGCCTGCAGGAAAGTTCAGCCCCAGCAGTTTTCCCGTTCTGTCGATAAGCTGCCCGGCAGAAATGTCTGACGAACCGCCTATGATCCGGCACACAAATCCGCTTTTTTCCGGTTCGACCAGCAAAAGTTCGGTTGTTCCTCCGGAAAGGTGCCAGGCAAGCAGCGGTTTTCTCAGCAGGGCTTCGTTGCCTGTGGAGTATGCCACTGCTGCTATGTGACCCTGCTGGTGGGAAAAATCGTAAAACGGCAGCGACATCATCTGGGCCAGTACCTTTGCCTGGGAAAGTCCCGCCAGAAAACACGGCATATACGAGCCTTCGACCTCTCTTGGACGCGAGCTGGCACCTATTGCATCAATTTTTCCGCCAAGACTTTCTGCCAGTGACTCGGCAAGCTCCGGCAATCTTTTGACGTGCATGAACAGTGCATCGCTTTGTCGGAGTCCCAAAGCTCCCTCGGGAACATCCAGCAGTCTTGCCCGGCTTATGATGTTGCTTCCATCGTAAGCCGCAACCGACGTGGTGTAGTTGCTGGTATCAAAGCCAATGGCTGTCACTGTACTTCGCTCCGTACAAAGGTGCCGAGAATACCGTTGACAAAGGACACGGTCTCCTCGTTTTCATACTTTCTGGTTATTTCCACGGCTTCACTGATGGCAACACCGTTGGGGATGTCTTCCATATACAGGACTTCATACATAGCCACGCGCATAATAGCGCAGGAAACGGCGGAAATGCGGCTGAAGTCCCAGCCGATGGAATACTTGGCAATATATCCGTCCAGTTCGGCAGCGTGTTCGCACACACCCTTGACAAGGCGAATTATGTATTGCCTCTGCCTTTTATCAGGCTTTTCCATGTATACGTCTGCCTCACCCGAAAGCGAAGGATAGTATTCGCCATCCAGTCTCTGGGCCAGCAATTCATCGGCAGTGCTGCCGGAAAAAGCTGCTTCATATGAAAAATGTACTGCGATCTCTCTTGCGGCGGATCGTGTCATAATCCTTCTCCTCACAAACAAAATGTATAAGATTGCATATTTTTAATGCATACACCACGATTATATACAAAATGACAGAAAAAATAAACCCCCAAAATGAATATTGGGGGCTTATTTAAAAGAATATTTCCATTATTTATTTTTCAAATGCGATACCGACCACGGAAACATTTACCACAGTGACTTTCAGTCCGGTCATGGACTCAACAGCATTGGAGACGGATTCCTGCACGGATGCGGCAACGTCCTGGATAGCAAATCCGTATTTGACCATTATGGAGCAGTCAATGCGGATCTCTTCATCGGTAATGACAAGTTTGACACCCTTGGAAGTGCTCTTGCGGCCAAACTTTTCTGCCAGTTCGGTACCCATACAAGTCGGATCGTAGCCATGTCGTTCTGTGAGCCAAGGAGTTGATCATTTGGTTTGTCTTCCTAAGACCGCTTGGCCTCCGACTTCAATGCGGATCTCTTCATCGGTAATGACAAGTTTGACACCCTTGGAAGTGCTCTTGCGGCCAAACTTTTCTGCCAGTTCGGTACCCATAC
>JAZULX010000172.1:0-4238 GCA_045603325.1 Oscillospiraceae bacterium
GTTCTATTCAGCGCATTGTGCAGCAGTATACCCAATACTCCGCAGGATATCACTTCCCCCAGGCCGACAGTGAGGAAAAAGTACCAGTAGCTTCCTTCAAAGGCATAAACGTACTGCAGCACAAAGGGAACAATAATGGCGTTGGAAAGGATGGGAAACAGGGGAGCCATCCATTTGTTCTTTGCCAGCTTCCATGTGCCCAAAGCACCAATCAGCGTTGCCAGGGAACCGAATATCACGTCCCAGAGAGCACAGCCCGTCAGAACATTCGCCAGCACACAACCCACAAACAGCCCGGGAACGGCAGCAGGCGTAAACAGCGGCAGGATGGTCAGGGCTTCGCTCAGTCGGATCTGGATAATGCCGCTGGCCAGACCAAGGGAGTTGGCAATAAGTGTCAGAGCCACATACAGCGCAGCAATGACAGCCCCGTAAGTAAGGGATCTCGTTTTGCTATTCATTTTTATTCTCCTTAGTTTTGTTTTAGGTGAGGATGGTTACGAACTCACCGCCATAAGGCACGGTAATAATACTATAAAATTTCCACCATTGCAACCGTTTGACTTGAATGTGCAGCAAATTTGATGTATTATCTAATTCAATGAATCATTGAACATATTTTGGAGGCTAACATGAACAAGGTCTACGTTCCCGAAGGATATAAAAGCGTACTTTCGGTTTATGATACTCAGCGGGCAATCGAGCTTATCAAAGAAACTTTTCAGAAAAATCTGCGTACTGCGCTGAATCTGAAACGTGTGTCTGCTCCGCTGTTCGTCAGCGCAGATACCGGCCTGAACGACGACCTTAACGGTGTTGAACGTGCTGTCGACTTCGACGTGCCTGCTGTGGGCGGCAAACATTTTCAGGTTGTTCATTCCCTGGCAAAGTGGAAACGCCTTGCGCTGAAACGCTATGAGTTTTATGTGGGCAACGGCCTTTACACCGATATGAACGCAATCCGCCGTGATGAGGATGTGCTGGATAATATCCACTCTGTCTATGTTGACCAGTGGGACTGGGAAAAGATCATCGCTCCCGAAGACAGAAACGTTGAATACCTGAAAGACACGGTCCGTCGTATAGTCAGCGCAATCTGCATCACTTGTGACGAACTGATGTGGGAGTTCCCCAAGCTCAAGACCCGGCTTTGCCGTGAAGTTACTTTCGTAACTTCTCAAGAGCTTGAGGACATGTACCCTGACCTGACACCCAATCAGCGTGAGTATGAATTTGCCAAGGAGCATAAGACCATTTTCATTATGCAGATAGGCAAAACTCTCCGTTCTGGCACCAAGCACGACGGCAGAGCACCCGACTATGACGACTGGGATCTCAATGGCGACATCATTTTCTACAACGAAGTTCTTGACCGGGCCTTTGAGGTTTCTTCCATGGGTATCCGCGTCAACGAAGAAAGCCTGGCTCGCCAGCTGAAACTTGCCGGCTGCGAACATCGCAGCGAACTGCTGTATCATCGGATGCTGCTGAACGGCGAACTCCCTTTGACCATTGGCGGTGGTATCGGTCAGAGCCGACTGGGCATGCTGCTTATGGGCTGCGCCCATATCGGCGAAGTCCAGTCCGGTGTCTGGGACGAAGAAACCAAAGAAGTTTGCGAAAAGGCAGGTATCTTCCTGCTGTAATATGGCACGGAAGAATTTGCTGAATCTGATGCCGCAGGTAAGACTTTAACTTGCCTGCGGCATTTTTATGTTTTGATGCTCATATAGATAAGACACCAATGTGAAGAAAAACAAAAATATGTGAAGATTTTGTGCAACAAGGACAATGACAACGGTAGTTTTGCTTGGTATACTAACTATATTGATAATATATAAGGAGGAAGTTGCCATGAAAAAGATCACTGTTATCTCGTTGATACTTGTGCTTTCGATGCTCCTTGCGGTTATGTCTGGCTGTGCGGGAAAAACCGAAGAAGTGGTTTCGGAGACACCTGCTGCCGAGGAGTCAACTCCTGTTCAGGATGCAGAGAAAGTACCTGAAGAACCGGCGGAATCCGTAGAGGAAGAGGCGACAGATGTGGTAGAAGAAACGGAAGAGGCCGATGCTCCCCAGCAGCGTCCTTCCATAGAATATCCCCTGTCCGAAGATGAACCGATTGTATTCAGCATATTCACTTCTGTGGCGGGCTTGGGAACATCCATGACCACTGTTACCGACAGCCTGGATGTTTATCCCAGTTTCCAGATTGCCAATGAAAAGACAAATGTTCAGCTCGAATACTTCCTTTCGTCTCCCGAAACTACAGAAACCAAGCTGAATCTTATAATTGCTTCCGGTGATATGCCCACGTTTTTTACCGGCCTTGATATGTATTATGTGTCCGGTCGTGCGGCTGCGATCGAAGATGGCGTCGTGGTAGATCTGGCGCCGTACATGGAGGAATGTGCGCCCGATTATTTGAATCTGCTTGACGAACATCCTGCTATAAAAAAGAAGATCGCTACAGACGATGGTCAGATAGCCATATTTGCGCCCATAGCAACAGCCAGATATTCCGGACTTGCCATACGTCAGGACTGGCTTGATGATCTGGGAATGGAAGCGCCCAGAACCTATGATGAGCTGAACGAAGTTCTGGAAGCTTTTAAGACAGAGTACGGCTGTGAGGATGCGCTGCTTCTGAACTCCAAGCTGTGCGGTGACGGAAACGTCTTTTGTGCAGGTTACGGCTTGAATATGCTCCGCGGAAACGTAGGCTCCCTTGCATTTGAGGTTCGTGACGGAAAGGTTGAGCTGTTCTGTCAGGGCGAAGGCTTTGTGGACTATATGAAGATGCTCGCCGGCTGGCGTGAAAAGGGATATATCAAGAACTATATGAACGTAGGTCCTTTCAATGTCAGCAAATACGTAGGTAACGACAGCAGCGGCGTATGGGTAGGCGACACCAACGTCTTTGGAGACGACTGGGTCGGCGAAAACTATACCGGTTCCTATGACTTCAAGGCCATGCCTATCGGCGACGTTACAAAAACTCCCGGTGAAGCAGTTGAAATAGGTGGCCTTGAGGAAGACATCAACGGCGAACTTGCATGGAGCGTGACCACCGCCTGTGAAGATGTTGAAAATGCTGTGAAGTATCTTAACTGGTGGTATACCGAAGAAGGCAATCTGGCCGCCAACTTTGGACGCGAGGGCGAAGCATATGAGATGGTCGATGGCGTCCCCGTATTCACCGAACTGGTAACCAATAACGATACATATACATTTAGAGCAGCTATCGGCGTATATGTAGGCGGCAGCAGCCCTGCTTCTCAGCATCCTGCAAGACTCGATCCCAGAAACTCTCTTGAAAATGAAGTGCAGGCGTCCTGTAAGGATATATGGTACCCCGAAAATCGTGGCACCGCTTACACCTGCTACGGCAACATGACCGCTGTTGAAAGCCAGACCTATGCCGCCAGAGCGGGCGATATCGGCACATATCTTGAAGAATATATGGCCAAGGTAGTTGAAGGTGTTGTAAATATTGATGAGACCTATGACGAAATGATAGCCACCTGCTTCGAGCTTGGATTGCAGGAGGTCCTGGACATCAAACAGGCCGCCCATGACAGATATGTAAACAGATAAAAAATTCAAAAAGTGAGCCGTGATAAACGGCTCACTTTTTTTGAGACTGAATTTAAAACTAAAGAACCTTTGCCAAAAAGCTTTGCAGACGCTCGCTCTGAGGATTGTCGAAAAGCTCGTTGGGGGTGTTTTCTTCGATTATTTTACCGCTGTCCATAAATATGACGCGGTCGCCGACTTCCCGGGCGAAGCCCATTTCGTGGGTGACCACAACCATGGTCATGCCGTCGTGGGCAAGGGTTTTCATGACTTCCAGAACCTCGCCGACCATTTCGGGGTCGAGAGCGGAGGTGGGTTCGTCAAAAAGCATGACTTCCGGTTCCATGCAAAGGGCACGAACGATGGCGATACGCTGTTTCTGACCGCCGGAAAGCTGGCTGGGATATGCGTTGGCACGGTCTGCCAGACCAACACGTTCCAAAAGAGCCATGGCCTTGGCTTCGGCCTCTTCCTTAGACTTTTTCAGCAGCTTCATAGGTGCCAGAGTCATGTTTTTCAGGATGGTCATATGGGGGAACAGGTTAAAGTGCTGGAACACCATGCCCATCTTTTGACGGTGCTGGTCGATGTTCAGCTTCACCATCTTGCCTGCTTCGTTGCGGATCTTCTTTTTGGTGATATCCACACCGTCGAAGATAATG
>JAZULX010000173.1:0-1909 GCA_045603325.1 Oscillospiraceae bacterium
TCAATAGAAAAACGGAATATTTTTGATTTGAACAACTTTTGAACAGACCGTTACCTTAAAAACTGCACCTCTGCGCCGGTGATGGCTTCGTTGCCGGGACCCACAGAGACTTTTTCCCACTGGTCTTGGGTGCCCTTGAAATACACTGTACTCATGTTTTCGCATCTTTCGAAAGCACCTTCGCCGATACTGCGAAGCTCAGCCGGCAGAGTAATGGAACCAAGGCAGCTGCAGCCGGAAAAGGCGTAGGATTCAATGGAATCCACAGCACTGTTGAATGTTACGCTCATGAGTTTCGCACAGTCGTAGAAAGCGCCGCTGCCGATGCAGCTCACGCTACCCAAAAACGTGACGGAAGTGAGGCTTTCGCACCGGGCAAAGGCTCCGCCGCCGATGTTCAGACGATTCGTGGGACCTCCGGGGAAAATAACGCTGAGAAGTCCGCTGCAGCTGCCAAAGGCATCGTTGCCGAGGATCTCCAGCTTCGGCGGCATGGTGACGATGCTCAGTCCGCTGCAGCCATAGAAGGCAGCGTCGCCGATGAAGGTGACGGAATCGGGGAAAACGATGCCGCTAAGTCCTGTACGACGGTTGAAAGCGTCCGTACCGATGGAGCATATCCTGACATTGCAGTCAATGGGAGACAGATAAAAGGTGCCGCGCATATCTTCGTCGGAGTCCAGCAGCTGACCTTTTACCGTGTCGATATAAACGGTTCCGGCTTCGGTGTGGCAAGGCAGGTTCGCTGTGGAGGAGCCGTAGCCGCCGCTGCCGGGGCAGTATTCGTATGTGGTTGTCGCTTCTTCGAGAGTCTGGCCGGAAAGGAGCTTGATTATAACGTTCGCAGTTTCTCCCAGCGGGCGGCCTCTGTCCTCTTCGGGCAGCAGCTGGCTGTCGGGCGGGAATGAACCGGGGACAATATTGGTGGGTGCCGGCGGATTTTTGAAGAAATCCGTACCCTGTCGGGCGCCGGGAATGTCCGAAATATCCACGTCAACGGGAATGTAAACTTCGTAGGGGGTTTCGGCAGTGTTTTTGCCCTCTTCCACGCCGGATTGCCAGACACGGAGCACACCGTGGTGCAGGGATTCCAGATCGCCGAAAGTCAGATCGGGCTTTGCAATCAAAAGGGAAACGCAGTGGCGATTGCCGTCGATAACATAGGGCTTGCCGTCGATGATGTTGACGATTATGTTTTTGGAGCTGGTGTCGGGATATTCCCGACGCAGCATGGCTTTTATATCCCAGCTTTTTGCAAAATCAGACAGCTCCCTGATGCTCTCGAGAGCAGTTTTACTGGTTTTGAAATAGTAATCGTGCCGCACAGCACCGCATGCTTTGCTCAAAGGGAAGCTCATAAGGTCTTCTTTGTTCATTACCGCACCTCTTTTTCAGTTCTTGATATCAATAATACACCCGTTTGGATTAATAAGAAAGAGGGAGAATCATTAAGGTTTTATTAAGATGGGTGTGTTGATATCAGTAATCGGCGGAAGTGCGATATATGCCCTGCGGGGCTGAAGTGTCCGAGAAGGTATGCAGTAGGGCATCATGTCAGAGCAAAGCTCTGACATATCGAAAACAGCTGCGCCGTTTTCGGACTTGGCCGGTCGTGGTTGGCAAGAGACATTTCCTTCTCAAGGGCAAGCGCCCTTTCTTTTTGGCCCGGGCGCGAACCTTTTTCTTTCCCAAGACGGAAAGAAAAAGGGGGCGCAATAAAATTTCAATTGCAGCGTTGTGCATGATCGGCGGGAGCGAACTGACCCACGGCGCCGTCCCCTACGGAGCAATATGTTATGTCCTGCGTTGTAGGGGCTGGCGCCTCGACAGCCCGAAACGGGACGTCCGGGGGCCGTCCCCTACGGTGTAATATGTTGCATTGTGCGCAAAACTGCCTTCCCCTTGAGGG
>JAZULX010000174.1:0-2156 GCA_045603325.1 Oscillospiraceae bacterium
GGTACCCAGCGCCACTTCCCAGAGCAGATTTGAGAAGCGTATCAGCGAATCGAAGTAAATTTTTCGAGGGACGGCAGCGAGCCGTCCGTCGCAGGTTTACGGATAACAACGCATAATTCTCAAAAAGGAGCAAATGATGACGCATACAGAAAAAGCAAAAGAGTTATTTGGAAAAAGATTTCATTGTTCTCAGGCTGTATTTGCAGCATTTGCAGAAGAACTGGGCTTATCGGAAGAACAGGCTTTGAAAATTGGAGCATGCTTCGGAAGCGGAATGAAGAAGGGCGAAGTGTGCGGTGCCTGCACTGGTGCATTGATGGCAATCGGGCTGAAATATGGTCAGTGCGTTGAAGGGGACTTCAAAAGCTGCCTGAAAACAGATGGACTGACCGAAAAGTTTTTGGACGAATTCAAAGAAGAAAACGGCTCATACTTGTGCAAAGAACTTCTGGGACATGATTTAGGCACTGCGGAAGGAACCGCAGCCGCAATTGAAAGAAATCTGTTTACAGAGTTTTGCCCCCAAATGGTTGAATCTGCCACAAAAATCGCAGAGAATATATTGGATTTATAAAGCAGCGCCACTTCCCAGAGCAGATTTGAAAAACGCATCAGCGAATCGAAGTAAAACTTACGACGGACGGCAGCGAGCCGTCCGTCGTTACATAAAATACTGAATCATTAAGGAGAAATAATCATGCGTGCAGTAGTTACCGTTGTTGGACTTGACAGAGTGGGCATTATCGCAGAGACTTGCACTCTTCTGGCTGCCAAAAATATAAACATCCTTGACATCCGCCAGACCGTTATGGACGGCATTTTTACCATGACTATGCTGGTAGATGCCGCCAACGCTTCCGACACCTTTGAAAACATTCGACAGGCTCTCAACGAAAAAGGTGAGCAGATGAAATTGAGCATCCGCATCCAGCGGGAAGATACCTTCACCGCCATGTATCAGATATAGCCGAAAGGAACAGAATTATGATCAGCCACAGTGATATACTTCGCACGGTGGAGATGATAGACCATCTTCATCTTGACGTGCGTACCATAACCATGGGCATCTCTCTACTGGACTGTGCCCACAACGATGTCAACACCTGCGCCGAAAGGATTTATACCAAAATTATGCGCAAAGCCGAAAACCTTGTTAAAACAGGCTGCGATATCGAGACAGAATACGGCATCCCCATCGTCAACAAGCGCATTTCCGTAACTCCCATTTCTCTTGTGGCAGCCGCCTGCGAAAGCAATGACTTCACTCCTATTGCTGCTGCCTTGGACAAGGCAGCAAAGGGCTGCGGCGTTAACTTTATCGGCGGTTTTTCCGCTCTGGTTCACAAGGGTTTTACCGAAAGTGACAGAAAACTCATAGCCTCTATCCCCGAGGCTCTGGCAAAGACCGAGCTGGTCTGCTCATCCGTTAACGTTGCCACCACCAAGGCCGGCATCAATATGGATGCCGTAGCTCTCATGGGACGCACCGTTAAAAAGGCTGCTGAGCTTACTGCCGACCGTGACGGCATCGGCTGCGCAAAGCTGGTGGTGTTTGCCAACGCCGTGGAGGACAATCCCTTTATGGCCGGCGCTTTCCTTGGCGTGGGTGAACCGGAATGTGTTATCAACGTTGGCGTTTCCGGCCCCGGTGTTGTGCATAATGCTCTTAAAGCAGTTAGGGGCGAAAGCTTTGACGTGGTTGCCGAAACCATCAAAAAGACTGCCTTCCAGATAACCCGTATGGGTCAGCTGGTGGCTCAGGAAGCATCCCGCCGCCTGAATGTACCCTTTGGAGTGGTTGACCTGTCTCTTGCGCCCACTCCCGAACGGGGCGACAGCGTTGCCCGCATCCTTGAGGAAATGGGGTTGGAGGTGTGCGGTACCCACGGTACCACAGCAGCTCTTGCCATGCTGAACGATGCAGTCAAAAAAGGCGGCCTTATGGCTTCCGGTCATGTGGGCGGCCTTTCCGGTGCGTTTATCCCTGTCAGCGAGGACGAGGGAATGATAGCTGCCGCCGCATCAGGTGTCCTGACCATGGATAAGCTGGAAGCCATGACCTGCGTATGCTCCGTTGCTCTGGATATGATCGCCATTCCCGGTGACACTCCTGCCGAGACCATAGCTGCCATTATTGCCGACGAAGCTGCCATCGG
>JAZULX010000175.1:0-8909 GCA_045603325.1 Oscillospiraceae bacterium
AACGCATTTTGCTTTCGACCGGGCTATGGCGTCCACCATTCCATCCACCAGCAGGTTGAGGATAATGCTGGTGTACAGGCTGCCGGGAGCTATGACCACCAGATCGGCTTCTTCTATGGCTTTTACCGCTGCAGGCAGTGCCTGAGGCTTTTCGGGCACAAGGCGCACCTTCTTTATGCGGCATTTTTTGCGTTTTTTCTGGTCAAATATCTTGTGTTCGCCCAGTACGCGGCTGCCGTCCTCAAATTCTGCTTCAAGGAAAACATCGTAATTCGTCACGGGCAGGACTCTGCCACTGACGCCCAGAACCTGGCACATTTTCAAAACAGCTTCGTCGAAAGAATCGGACATACTGTTCAGCGCGGCCAGAAACAGGTTGCCCAGAGACTGGCCGGAGAGGGTTCCTTCGCTGAACCGGAAATCAAAAAGCTGTTCCAGCACAGGTTCCGTGTTGGAAAGTGCAAGGATGCATCGGCGGATGTCGCCCGGAGGGAGCATGCCCATATCATGGCGCAGCACACCGCTGCCGCCGCCGTCATCGGCCACGGTAACTATGGCAGTAATATTATCTGTGTATTTTTTCAGCCCTCGCAGCATGGCAGACAGACCGTGTCCGCCGCCGATGGCTGCAATTTTGGGTCCGTTATTTTTGTTAAATGACATTTATAATCTCCAACATTAATGCTGTTTTTTCGGGCGGATGATATCCGCCCTACCATTCGGTTTAACCTCTCGACAGGTCACGATGGGTCACGGAAGTTTCGTAACCCCGGGATTTGATATACGTTCCAAGCTGAGAAGCTATGGTGACGCTGCGGTGATGACCGCCGGTGCAGCCAATGGCTATGGTCAGCAGGCTTTTGCCCTCTTCGGTATACAGCGGCAGCAGGAAGCTCAGCATATCCTTGAGTTTTTCCAGAAAATCGTTAGTCTGGGTGAAGGACATGACAAACTCATGGACGGGAGCGTCCAGCCCGCTTAAGTTTCTCATACTGTCGATATAATAGGGGTTGGGCAGAAATCTCACATCGAACACCAGATCGGCATCGATAGGCACGCCGTATTTGAACCCGAAGGATGTGACGTTCACCGCCATGGTGCGTTCCCTTTGTTCGGAGGCAAAAAGCCTGATTATCTCACCCCGGAGCTTGCTTGTGGAAAAGGCGGTGGTGTCGATTATATGGTCGGCACGGTCCCGGACAGGGCGAAGTATCTCCCGTTCACGGCGAACTGCGTCCACAAGGCTGGTGCCGTCGATGGTCAGGGGATGCTTTCTGCGGGTTTCCTTATATCGGTTGATGATGGTCTCCTCAGAGGCTTCCACAAAGACGATCTTATAGTCGCAGGCGGATTTCTCCAGCTCTTTCAGGGACTGGAAAAGAGCCTCAAAGTTCTGACCGCCTCTGACATCGGTGACAAGAGCCACACGGTCGTACCTGCCTTTGGTGGCAAGGCACACACCTGCAAGCTGAGGTATAAGGTCCACGGGCATATTATCCACGCAGTAGAACCCAAGATCCTCGAGATTGGATGCAACTTTACTTTTACCCGCTCCGGAAAGCCCGGAGATTATCAGAAATTTCATCTGTACTCCTTTTTTACTGACCCAGCAGCCTGACCTCCGGTTCGATCCGGATACCGCTGGTTTCAAATACCCTCTTCTGTATCTGCTTTATCAGCTCAAGCACGTCTGCGCAGGTGGCTCCGCCGGTATTTACCACAAATCCGGCGTGCTTTTCCGAAACCTGAGCACCACCCACGGCAAAGCCTTTCAGCCCCGCTTCATCAATGAGTGCGGCGGCATATCCGCCCACGGGTCGTTTGAAGGTGCTGCCGGCAGACGGCATTTCCAAAGGCTGTGATGCTCTTCTTTTGGATGCCAGTTCGCTCATCTTAGCCATAATCTCCCGGGTGTTTCCGGGCATGAGCCTGAAATCTGCGCTCAGTATCAGCCCGCCCTCTTTGGAAAACCTGCTTTCACGATAGGCAAATTCCGCATCCTCACCGGACACGTCAACCGTTTCTCCGTCATTTTTCATCCAGCGGACAGACACGCAAACATCCTTCAGCTCGCCGCCGTAGGCACCTGCGTTCATCAGTACGCCGCCGCCCACAGCACCGGGGATACCGTGGGCAAATTCAAGGCCGGTGTATCCCTCTTTTGCGGCAGTCTGGGCAAGGCGGGCAAGAGTTGCTCCGCAGTCTGCCCGGAAAAGGCCGCCGCCAAGGTTTTGTATTTCATTTACCCCTCTGGTCTGGATCACCAGCCGGTTCAGCCCTTCGTCCGGAGCCAGCACATTGGTGCCGCTGCCCAGGAACACGGGTTCGATGCCTTCCCTGATGCACAGGGCGTACAGCTGCTGCAGCTCGCCGGCATTTTTCGGCTGCGCCAGCAGTGCTGCCGGACCGCCGATAGAAAAGGAAGTGTGGCGGCTGAGGGGTTCGTCTTTTTTCAATGCCAGGTCGGGCATTTTTTCAACAAGTAAGCTTTCAAATCTTGAAAGATCGCTCATGATTACCTCACTGTTCGGATTCGTTTTCGCCGGTGCCCAGAACTGCGTCGAAATGGCGGCTTATCTGGTCGGTAAACTCCTGGGCAGCGTTGTACCCCATCTTTTTCTGACGGTTGTTCATGGCTGCGATCTCGAGAATAACTGCCAGGTTTCGGCCGGGTTTGACAGGCACGGTCACCGTAGGCACCATTACGCCCATAATGTCCATATACTGGCTTTCAATGCCAAGGCGGTCGTAAGAGGTATTCTCGCTCCAGTCTTCCAGCTGAACCACCAGGTCAAGCTCTGCCGAATCCTTAACGGCGCCCATACCAAACAGGCGGCGGACGTCGATAATTCCGATGCCGCGGATCTCGATATAGTGGCGGATAAGCTCGGGTGCGGAACCCACGATAGAATGGGCGGTGACCTTTTTCAGCTCAACAGCATCGTCGGCTATAAGGCGGTGGCCACGGTTGACAAGCTCGATGGCGGTTTCGCTTTTACCGACGCCGCTTTCGCCCATGATAAGCACACCTTCACCGGCAACTTCAACGAATACGCCGTGACGGGTGATCTTGGGAGACAGATAAACTTTCAGCGTGGCTATAAGGGTGGACAGGATCTCGCTGGTGCTTTCCTGACTGCGCATGACCGTTACGTCGTTTTCTTTGGCAGCGGTGAGGCATTCGGGCTGGGGCTGCTGGCCTCTGGCGATGATAAGTCCGGGAATACCGTGGGCAAACAGGTTGTTGTAGGCATTGTATCTGCCAAACTCGCTCTGACCGCTGAGATATGAAGTCTCAACAAGGCCGATTACCTGCAGTCGGTCGTTGGAAAAGTGGTTGTAAAAGCCTGCCAGCTGCAGACCTGGACGGTTGACATCGTCTACGGTTATCATTATTTTGTCAAAATCGCTGGACTTGTATAAAACCTCCAGTTCAAATTCTTCCACTATCTGGGAAAGAGGTACTCCGTTTTCAGCCATGAGTATGTTTCCTCCGAATCAAATTTGTCTCAAATTTATGCTATCACTTTATTATATACAATATATAAATAATTTGCAACCAATTCGTAACTTTTGGGTAAATTTTATCCGAAACGCGTTTTGTTGAAATAAACTCAAAATATCGCAAAAATATCGTATTTTTTATGAAAATAATGCTTGCATTTTTGTCAAAAGTCTGGTAGTATAGTCTCTGCGCAATTTTGCGATTCATTATCACAGGCGAGGAGGTGCAGCAAATGGCAAAATGTGATGTTTGCGGAAAGGGCGTTTCCTTCGGCATTAAGGTCTCCCATTCCCACAGGCGTTCCAACAGAACCTGGAAGCCCAACGTCAAGCGCGTCAAAGCTATCGTGGACGGTACTCCGCGCCATGTATATGTCTGTACACGGTGCCTTCGCTCCAACAAGGTTGAACGCGCTGTCTAATCTTATAACATATCCGGCCTGCTGATGCAGGCCGGTTTGTTTTTTTGAGATTAATCCCCAGTAAAAAAGCCCGCCTTTCGGCCAATGCCATTAAGTAAAAGAAAGCTGTCATTCCGAACATTGCGCAAGCAATGGAGGAATCCCCATTTTAGGTCGGGGATCTCTCCGTCGGCTCCGCCGACGTTCGAGATGACAGCTAATTTTAATGGCCTTGCCTTTCGGCGGTCTTTTTTACATCCAATAACTTTCGTTTTCGTATCGTTTTTCTCTGCTCATCAAATCGCTGACTACAGTGTGGGGATCCTTGTCCTCATACAGCACTCTGTAAATCTCAGCGGTGATGGGCGTTTCAACACCGGCTTTCTCAGCCAGTTCCATGGCGGATTTTGCGGCATAGTAGCCTTCCACCACAGCACCCACCTCTTCCATGGCCTGCCGAGCCGTCATACCCTGACCGATAAGCAGACCGCAGGTGCGGTTTCTTGAATGGCGGGATGTGCAGGTAACAATCAGGTCGCCCACACCGCTCAGGCCGGAAAAGGTCTCGGCTCTTGCACCCAGGGCAACGCCAAGTCTGGCGGTTTCTTTCAGTCCTCTTGTCATCAGCAGAGCCTTGGCATTGTCGCCGCAGTCCATACCGTCGCTGATACCTGCTGCCAGAGCTATTACGTTCTTGAAAGCAGAACCCAGCTCCACGCCGATGATATCGCTGCTGGCGTAAACTCTGAACCGGTCGTTCATAAAAGCGTCCTGAACGGCGCAGGAAAGCTCCTCGCTTTCAGCCGCCGCAACACAGCCTGTGGGCTTGCCTCTGCCCACTTCTTCCGCATGGGAAGGCCCCAGCAAAACCGCACATTCCAAACCTGTGACACTGTGTATCACCTGAGAAAGGCGCATGGAAGTGCCTCTTTCGATACCCTTTGACGCACAAACAATAATGGGTTTGTTTCCGAGATAAGGCTTGATGGCTTCCGCCGATTCACGCACAGCAAAAGACGGCGTTGCCATAACTATCATGCCGCTGTCTGCCACGGTGGACAGGTCGTGGGTCAGTTCAAGTTCTTTGGGAAGCTGCACATCTTTCAGCCGGGTATTGAACCCGGTTTCTTTCATCTGTGCCACCCGTTCGGGGTTCCTGTTCCACATGGTGACCTGATGGCCGTTGCTGCACAGCAGGATCGCAAGAGCTGTGCCCCAGCTTCCGCTGCCGATAACACTGATCTTCACTGCTAATCTCCTTTATGGGGCATATCATTTAAGTTAAACAGCACCTTGTCATTTTGAGGAGCGAAGCGACGTGAGAATCCGTTATGAACAACACGGATTGCCACGTCGGTCAAAAATGACCTCCTCGCAATGACGGGGAATTCCGGCTTAATTACTTTATCTTTATGGATCATTGTTTCCTGAACTGATCCATGGTAAGTCTGTTTTCTTCGCCCTTTACTATCCTTGCAATGTTGCCGCGGTGCATAAAAATCACCATAGCCGCCATCACTGTGGTTATGGCAAGCACAGCAGTACCACCGATATCAAACAGGATGCAGGACAGAGGGAATCCTGCCGCTGCCAGGATAGAGCCTACAGATACGATACGGCTCAGGGCTGTTCCGATAATGAAAATTACAAGAATGGTCACAAGTATGCGCCAGTCTATCATCAGGCCCACGGCAGCACCGGTCATTATGCCTTTGCCGCCCTTGAACCCGTAGTATATGGGGAACATATGTCCAAGGATAACGAACAACCCGCCCAGTGCGCGGCCTTCGATGCCGTATCCCAGCCGGGACATCAGCAGTCCGCCAATGACGCAGGCAGCTACGCCTTTAAGAAAGTCTATGCCGATAACGCCTGCTGCCCAGCCACGTCCGAAAGCACGCATGAAGTTGGTCAGGCCGGCGTTGCCGCTGCCAAAGCTGCGGACATCTTTTTTGAATACGTGCTTGGAAATAATAATCGCTCCGTTGATGCCTCCCAGCAGATACGCAGCCACCGCTGTAAGGACTATGCTTAAGATAAACATGTTTAACTTCCTTTTTTCAAGCCCTCTCCACAGGCTTACTCGTTATCTCCCTTTTGACGAATGACCATTCTGATAGGTGTACCCTCAAGGCCGAACACAGCTCTTATCTGGTTTTCGATGTAACGCTGATAGGAGAAATGGAACAGCTTTGCATCGTTGCAGAAGCAGACGAAGTTGGGCGGACGGATGCCTGTCTGGGTCATGTAGTAAACTTTCAGGCGGCGTCCCTTGTCTGTGGGGGGCTGAACTCTGGCTGTGGCATCTGCCAGCACGTTGTTGAGCATGCCGGTGGTGATGCGCATGGAGCTCTGGTCGTAAACGTAGTTGATAAGCTCAAACAGGCGGTCAACACGCTGACCGGTCAGTGCGGAGATGAACAGCACGGGAGCATAAGTCATATAGCTCAGGCCCTGACGCACTTTCTCACGCATGATGTCCATGGTTTTGCCGTCTTTTTCGATGGAGTCCCATTTGTTCACAACGATGATGCAGGCTTTGCCGGCTTCGTGGGCCAGCCCTGCCACCTTGGTGTCCTGCTCGGTAACGCCTTCGTTGGCGTCGATCATGATAAGGCAGACGTCGCTGCGTTCAATAGCCATGGTGGTGCGCAGGTTGGAATAACGCTCGATCTGGTCGTCCACCTTGGACTTTTTGCGCATACCTGCGGTGTCGATAAACAGGTATTTGCCATGCTCGTTATCGAATCTGGAGTCGATGGCGTCACGGGTGGTACCTGCAACGTTGCTTACTATAACACGCTGTTCGCCGAGAATTCTGTTGACAAGGGATGATTTGCCCACGTTGGGTTTGCCGATAACGGCTACCTTGATAACATCGTCTTCTTCCTCGAACTCTTCTTCGGGCGGGAAATACTTGACGCACTCGTCCAGCAGGTCGCCGGTGCCGTGGCCGTGAACGGCGGAAACAGCGATGGGATCGCCAAGACCAAGACCGTAAAACTCGTAAATATCGGTGTTTATAGTGCCAACGGAGTCGCACTTGTTGACTGCCAGCACCACAGGCTTTTTGCTGCGCAGCAGCATGGATGCCACATCGCTGTCGGCAGCGGTGAGGCCGGTACGAACATCGCAGACCATTACGATAACATGGGCGGAAGCAATGGCTATTTCAGCCTGACGGCGCATGAACTGCAGCATTTCGTCGTCGGTTTTGGGTTCGATACCGCCGGTATCGACGATGCTGAAATCTCTGCCGTTCCAGTCGCAGTCGCCGTAAATACGGTCGCGGGTAACGCCGGGAGTGTCTTCAACTATGGCTGTGCGCTTGCCCGTCAGCTTGTTGAAAAGCAGGGACTTGCCCACATTGGGTCTGCCAACTATGGCAACAAGAGGTTTGGACATTGTCTGACCATTCCTTTCTTTTGTGTAATTAATAATTAATAACTCGAATAACTCGGGAATTTTGAAATCTTAATTTGGAATTCGATATTCACCGCCGGACACTCAAAGCTGTCCTCTGCAACGTACAACGCAACAAATTGCACTATAAATTATTAATTATTAATTCTTAATTATTAATTAGTCTTTATAATCTCATCCAACAAGGCTCCGCCGTCGCAGGGCACAACGGTTATCTCAACGCAAAGCTGGGTTTCCACATCGGAAATCCTCATATCGTCGAGGAAAACATCTTCCCCGCTGCGGAGCATATTTTCAGGTATCAGCATACGTTTGGGCAGCTTTTTATCTTTCAGCTGGCGGACGATATCTCCACCGGTGACAAGTCCGGCTACCGTGATGCTGTGACCGAAAAAGTCGTTTTCGATGGCATACACCTCAGCAGAGATATTATGCCATTTTTCATTTGCCAGTTCAACAAGCTCCTGCAGATAGGGAGCAGCTGCCTGACCCGTTACTATTGCCGCCGGCAGAGGTGTGCCTTCCGGCTCCTCGAACTTCAATGCGGCCTCAAATTCCTCTTTTAAAAGACGGAGCATACCAACACCGTTTTCCAGGTGGTTGTAGCCCTCATAGTATTCCTCATCCGGCAGAGGCATACCGGCTTTGATGTAAAATTCGTCGGAGCAGTAGAAGATCCTGTCCCCGTAATAATTCTTGCATTTTGTTCCGAAATCGTCCACAAGCTCCACTGTTTTCCGGGCTGACACAGCGTCAAAAGGTTCGATTTGTACCAATCCCTCACGGTGGGCAGTCATGCCGAAAGGCACTATGGAGCAGCCTTCCACCTGAGGATGGAGGGAAGCCAGATCGTGCATGGTGTTCAGCAGGGCTTCACCGTCGTTCCAGCCGGGGCAGACGACTATCTGGGCGTTCATGCGGATGCCTGCTTCGGCAAATTTCTTCATCAGTTCAAAGCCGCGTCCCGCAAACCTGTTGCCCAGCATTTTGCAGCGCAGGTCGGGATCTGTGGTGTGGACAGAGACATTCACCGGGCTGATGCGCAGGTCGATAATGCGCTGAATTTCGCGCTCCGACAGGTTCGTCATGGTGATGTAATTGCCCAGCAGGAAAGACAGACGTGAGTCGTCGTCCTTGAAATAAATGGACTCGCGCATACCTTTGGGGTTCTGGTCGATGAAGCAGAAAATGCAGTTGTTGGAGCATCTGCGGGCCTTGTCCATCAGGTAGGTTTCAAAGTTCAGGCCCAGTTCCTGACCTTCGCGTTTGGCCACGTGAAGGGTGCGCACAGCGCCGTCGGACGTTTCCAGTTCAAGCTCCAGTTTGGGGTCGTAGCAGTAGAACTTGTAATCCAGCACATCCACGATAGGCTTGCCGTTTACCGATATTAACTTTTCGCCGGCAGAAATGCCTGCCTTCCCGGCAGGGCTGCCGGGATCGATGGATGTAATTACTGCACTCACAGGAAGCTCCTTCTTTGTTTAATAGGCTTCCCCTTGAGGGGAAGCTGGGCGAGCGCCAGCGAGTTCGGATGAGGTGTTAAACTTCAAGCCCCAAATGATGTGCAATATCCATGCACAC
>JAZULX010000176.1:0-2919 GCA_045603325.1 Oscillospiraceae bacterium
ACCTCCGCCCTCGGCGGCAGCGGCAACCGTCCCGATTCCGTAGGCCAGGTCAAGGCTTTCTTCGGCAACTTCAACGTTGTTATCAAGGCTTTGTCTTACATCCTGTCCCTTGGTGCCGAAGGCATTCGTGAAGCTGCCGAGAACGCTGTTCTCAATGCAAACTACATGAAGACCCTGCTGGCTCCCTATTACGACATGGCTTACGACAGCATTTGCATGCACGAGTTTGTTATGACTCTGGAAGGCCTGAAGAAGGAAACCGGCGTCACCGCTATCGACGTTGCTAAGGCTCTGCTGGACGAGGGTATCCATCCTCCCACGATGTACTTCCCCCTGATAGTACACGAAGCCCTTATGATAGAACCCACCGAAACTGAATCCAAGGAGACCATGGACGAGGCTGCTCAGGTATTTATCGAGATCGCAAAACGCGCCCGTGAAAATGCCGAAGACCTCCATTCCGCTCCCCATACCACACCTATCGGACGTCCCGACGAAACCCGTGCCGCCCGTACTCCCGTGGTAAGATACAGTTTCTAAGATCGACTTAGGTCTGTCATCCTGAGAGAACGCAGTGAACGAAGGATCTTTTCGTGAACATCAAGTGCAGCGTAAAGATCCTTCGCTTCGCTCAGGATGGCAATTTTGCTACCAAATACATCAATATGAGGTTAACATAATGCATTATGACGCAATAGTAATCGGCGGCGGCCCCGGCGGCTACGGAGCCGCTGTTAGACTGTCCCAGCTGGGCAAAACCGTGCTGCTCTTTGAAAAAGACAAGGTCGGCGGCACCTGCCTGAACCGTGGCTGCATTCCCACAAAGGCCCTGATGCACAGCGCCGGCCTGTATTCTCACATGATGCATGCCGAAAATCTTGGCATTTCCATCTCCGGACTGAGCTTTGACTTTTCCGCAATGCATGGCCGCAAGGCAGAAATCCAGAACACCCTCAGAGGCGGTATGGAAGGTCTGCTGAAGGCTCATAAGGTTGACATAATTTATGAAGCCGCTGTCATCACCGGTGCAGGCGAAGTTACCGCAGCCGGTGAAAAATACACTGCCGACAGCATCGTTGTGGCCGTTGGTTCCAAGCCTTCCCGTCCTCCCATTCCCGGCCTTGACCTTCCCGGCGTTGTCACTTCCGACGAGATCCTGGAAGAAGTTCGTATGTACAAGAGCTTGATCATCATCGGCGGCGGCGTTATCGGCGTTGAGCTTGGCAGCCTCTACAACGAACTGGGCTGTGATGTAACCATCATCGAGGCGCTGGATCGCATTGTTGCCAACATGGACCGCGAAATTTCCCAGAACCTGACCATGATCCTCAAAAAGCGCGGCGTAAAGGTCTTTGCCGGAGCTTCCGTCAAGTGCGTTGAAGAAGCTGACGGTCAGCTGGCTGTTACCTTTGAACAGAAGGGCAAGACCGAAACAGTGGTTGCCGAAGGTGTTCTGGCTGCCATGGGCAGAAAGCCTCTGACCGACGGCCTGTTCTACGGTGTTGAGCCTGAAATGAACCGCGGATATCTGGTGGTCAACGAACGTTTTGAAACGTCCGTTCCCGGCATCTTTGCCATTGGCGACTCCATTGGCGGTGTTCAGCTGGCTCACAAGGCTGAGTACGAAGGCATGGCTGCTGCAGAATGTGTCTGCAACCTTGATATTGACGTCAACACCAAGCTTGTACCTGCCTGCCTGTACACCACTCCCGAAATCGCTTCCGTTGGCATCACCGCAGACGATGCCAAGGCTGCCGGTATTGCTGTCAAAACCAGCAAATACGTCATGGGCGGCAACGCCAAGACCATCATCGAAGGCGGCGAACGCGGCTTCATCAAGCTGGTTTTTGCCGAAGAAGATATGCGTCTGCTGGGTGCTCACATCATGTGTGAAAGAGCTACCGATATGATCGGCGAGCTTACCACCGCTGTTGCCAACGGACTGCATCACGACGCTCTGAACTGCGTCATGCGTCCCCATCCTTCCTTTGTCGAAGGTATTTCCGAAGCGGTTGAGGCAGCTGAAGGCAAAGCACTTCACGTCATGCCTTCAAAGAGATAAAAATGTGATAGTAAAAACGGCTGTATGACACTGTGTCATGCAGCCGTTTGCACGTCAAATCTCCGAAATTTGCATAAGGTACTTTAAATGTGTAAGCTAAAGTTATATAATGGATAACAGCCGCTTATGGCACAATAAATACATAACTGATTTAAGGAGTAGAGATATATCATGGCTATCAAACTCGGCATCAATGGTTTTGGCAGAATAGGCAGACTTGCGGTTCGCTCCGCTGCTATGAGCGAAGATTTCGATATCGTTGCTATCAACAGCACTGTTGCTCCCGACTACATGGCATACAAGCTCAAATACGACTCCGTTCACGGCGTATATCAGGGCACCATCGACTACACTGACGATACCCTTATCGTCAACGGCAAGGAAATCAAGATTTTCCTGGAATCCAAGCCTGCTGACATCGACTGGGCTTCCGTAGGCGCTGAATACGTGCTGGAAACCACCGGCAAATTCACCACCATGGAAAAGTGCCAGCCCCATCTGGACCGCGGAGCAAAGAAGGTCATTATCTCCGCTCCTTCCAACGACGCTCCCATGTTCGTAATGGGCGTCAACAACGATAAGTACGACCCCTCCATGAAGATCGTTTCCAACGCTTCCTGCACCACCAACTGTCTGGCTCCTCTGGCCAAGGTCATTAACGACAACTTTGGCATCGAAAGCGGCCTGATGACCACCGTTCATTCCATCACCGCTTCCCAGAAGACCGTTGACGGCACCTCCAGAAAGGACTGGAGAGGCGGGCGTGCTTCTGAAGGCAACATCATTCCCTCCTCCACCGGCGCCGCAAAGGCTGTGGGGCGGGTGATTCCAGAACTGAACGGGAAGCTTACCGGCAT
>JAZULX010000177.1:0-2438 GCA_045603325.1 Oscillospiraceae bacterium
AGATATCATCCTGCAAAAGGGTTATCCCCGCAACGACTTCC
Organism: Oscillospiraceae bacterium; assembly: GCA_045603325.1. Taxonomy (GTDB): domain Bacteria; phylum Bacillota; class Clostridia; order Oscillospirales; family Oscillospiraceae; genus SIG469. The sequence continues at coordinate 42 of JAZULX010000177.1, forward strand.
TTTTCAATTACACTGAAGAAGACGTAAAGCGCGTCAAGTCCAAATATGGCATTCCCGAAGGCAAAAAGGTCATCCTCTACGCTCCCACTTTCCGCGATAACCGCCTTAACGATCGTGATATGCCCCAGATACCGCTGGACTTTGACCGTCTGAAGCAGGAACTGGGTGACGAATATGTGATTTTGTTCCGCACTCATTACCTTGTGCGCGGCGAAGTTGATTTTTCCGCCATGGACGGTTTTGTGCTGGACGCCATTGCAGAGGAAGATATCAACGATCTGTATATCATCAGCGATCTTTTGATAACCGACTATTCCAGCGTTTTTTTTGACTTTGCAAACCTGAAACGTCCGGTTATCCTGTTCACTTTCGACCTGAACGAATACGCTGATGAAATCAGAGGCTTCTATTTCGATATCCGCAGTCTGCCTTTCCCCATAGTCATGGACCAGGACGAACTTATAAGCACCGTCAAAAACATGGATTTCCATTACGACGATGCATACAAAGCCTTTAACGAGAAATTCAATCCTTTGGAAGATGGTAACTCCTCAGCCCGAGTGCTGGAAGAAATCATCAGGGAGAAGTAATGATCCAGAGAATAAAAAAACACAGTTTCCTGTTTTCGGAACTGGTGAAACGAGATTTTAAAAAGAAATACAAACGCACCATACTTGGCGTGTTCTGGAGCGTGCTGTCTCCCCTGCTGAACCTGCTGGTTATGAGTTTGGTGTTCACCCAGTTCTTTGGCCGCAACACACCGCACTATACCATCTATCTTTTTGCAGGCAACCTGGTGTTCAGCTATTACCGCGAATCCACCAACAGCGGCATGCAGTCCCTGGTGACCAACGCCAGTATATTCAAGAAGATAAACGTGCCGAAGTATATGTTTTTGCTCAGCAAAAACGCGTCGTCCCTTATCAATTTCGGGCTGACGCTGGTGGTTTTCTTCATCTTCGTGGCAATAGACGGTATAGCTTTTTCCTGGCGGTTCCTGCTTCTGCTGTATCCCATAGCCTGCATGGTGCTGTTCAACATGGGCGTTGGCCTTATACTGTCAGCTCTGTTTGTGTTTTTCAAAGACATCCAGTACCTTTATGAGGTCTTTACCATGCTGCTGATGTACTGCTCCGCCATTTTCTATACCATCGACGGGTATTCTCCAACAGTGCAGATGATATTCCACTGCAACCCTGTGTATGTCTACATCAGCTATTTCCGTCAGATCATTATTGACGGCGTTATTCCGTCACTGCCATATCATCTGCTGATGGCAGGCTATGCCGTTTTGGTACTTGGTCTTGGTTTCTTTATCTACAAGAAATACAACCACCAATTCCTTTACTATGTATAGAGGTGCAAAATGTCACAAACAATGCTGAAACTTACGGATGTTTCCATCCGCTATATGACCGGCGATTTTAAATCTATCGGTTTAAAGGAATATGTGGTGCGCAGGCTGTCCGGCAATTACCATGTCAAGGACTTTCTGGCGGTCAACAATGTCTCTTTTGAGGTCAACAAAGGTGAAATGCTGGGCATCGTGGGCAAAAGCGGTGCCGGCAAGTCCACTCTGTTGAAGGCCGTCAGCGGCATAATGGAGCCCACAAAGGGCAAAGTTGTGCTCAACGGCACCGTGGTTGCCCTGTTGGAACTGGCATCAGGTTTCGACAATGAGCTGACCGTAAGGGAAAACACTTTTCTCCGTGGTGCACTGCTGGGCTACACCAGAAAATTCATGGAGGACGCTTATGACGATATTATCGCATTTGCGGAGTTGGAAGAATTCCAGGACAGAGCCTTCAAACAGCTGTCATCCGGTATGAAGTCCCGCCTTGCTTTTGCTATAGCCAGCTTTGTTCAGCCGGAAATACTGATACTGGACGAGGTTTTGTCCGTCGGTGACGGCGCGTTCCGCAAAAAGAGCGAGGCCAAAATGAAACAAATTCTGGCTTCCGACGCTACCACTATTCTGGTGTCCCACTCCCTTGAGCAGGTTCGTGACCTATGCGACAAGGTGCTGTGGATGGATAAGGGCAAGCAGATAGCCTTTGGCGAAACTCAGGAGATTTGCGACAGGTATCAACATTTCCTTGATACGGGTATAATTGAATAAATAATGTAAAGGGCGGTCTTACGACCGCCCTTTGTTCTTCATTATCAGTTATCAGCCATCAGTTTTAAAAGCATCTGTTTATCCACCTTAACACCCTTCATGGGCATTTGCTCAAGGACGACAACAGAGCGCGGCAGCTTGTAATTTTCCATGGATGCCGCCAAAAATGACTTGAACTCAGCAGCATCATATTCCATGCCGTTCTCCAGCTGAATAAACAGCATCGGCACCTGACCGTTGAGCTTATCCTCCATTGGCACGCATCCTGCATAGACAAC
>JAZULX010000178.1:0-2883 GCA_045603325.1 Oscillospiraceae bacterium
CCGTCAAGCTGCCCAGCAAGTGCTGAACATCAAAGGACCCGGAATAGCTTCCGGGTCCTTTTGCTGTTCAGCAGTGAAATCTTTGCTTCGCAAAGGTGAAATCACTTCGTGGTGAAATATTGCTGTGCAATGTGAAATATGCCTTCGGCATGATGATGTATCACTGCGTGTTTAATTTAATTTTAAAGGACGATATCCGCGATATCGTCCTTTTCATTAACATTTTCGAAGAAAATATTTCACTCGGCGAAGCCGAATTTCACCGCGCAAGCGATTTCACCCGTTCCGACAGGAACGGATTTCACTGCAAAAAAGGCCGCAAAAACGCGAAGCGATTCTTGCAGCCCTTTTTTGCTATGCCCATACAAACCAGCAGAACAGGTAACCTACCGTTACTGCCATCAGAGTGAATGGAACGCCTATACGCAGGAAGTCCGAGGATTTCACCTCGTATCCGTTCTTTTTCAGAATGCCAATGGTGGTGATGTTGGCGGAAGCGCCGATGGGAGTCAGGTTGCCGCCCAGGGTGGAGCCGGTCAGCAGTCCGAAATACAGCACAGTGGGGTCAACGCCCATGAGGGATGCAATACCGGACACAACAGGCAGCATGGTGGCAACGTAAGGAATGTTGTCCACAAAAGCGGAGATAACAACGCTGCCCCATACGATGATGGTGTACATCAGAAACAGGTTGTCGCCGCCCAGATTCACGATAACGCTGCTGACAAGGTCAATAACGCCGGCTCTGGTGATGCTGTCGATAACAATGAACAGACCTGACAGCAGAGCAAGAGTCTCAAAGTCGATATCCTTAAAGGTGTCTTTCACAACGTTGAACTTGCCGTGATCCTTGTGAATAGCAGTAATGATACCAAATACGCAGGCGATCATGCATATCATGCCATTGGTAAGCTCAGGCTTGTTGGGGATGAAAGATGCAAGGATCAGACAAACGACGGTGCCGATAAGCAGGTAAGTGGGCATCAGTTCGGTGACTTCGGTAACCTCGGTGGCACAAACGCTCTGCCTGTCTTTCCGGAACAGGTACATAATAACAGGCACAGTGGCCAGAGCGCCCAGCTCAACAGCCCAGAAAATGCTGAATCTGCCGTCCATAAAGAAGAAGTCAAGGAAACTCATGTCGGCATAACCGCCCAGCAGGATGGAAGTGGTGTCGCCCACAAGGGTGGCTGCGCCCTGGAGATTGGAAGAAACGGAAATGCAGATAAGCATTGCAACAGGGGAGGTGCCCATCTTTTTGCAAATGGCCAGAGCCACGGGAGCAATCATCAGAACGGTTGCAACATTGTCCACAAAAGCGGAAACCACACCGGCAAAGAGAGACATGACAACAGCAACCCACATGACGTTGGGGCAGAGCTTGAGCATCATGTCCGCCAGCTTGTTGGGCATCTTGGAAACAATGAACATCGCCACGGTACCCATGGTACCCGCCAGCATCAGCAGCACGTTCCAGTTGATGGCGGAAACAATGCCGCCCAGCGGCATATAGCCGATGACGACAAAAATAACAGCCGAACCTATGGCCACAAGATAACGCCGGTTAGGCAGGGCAATCATAAAAACATATGTAACCAGAAAAAGTATCAGAGCGATAGTGGTCTGAGACAACGGACTCTCCTCCTGAAAAAATCTACACAAGGCATACCGTTGAATACTATCAAATATAGATTTTCGGTACAAGAAAAATAAGCTAAACTTAGCGATATCTTAACAACATTGTTATTGACTTAACGATTTTTTGGGATTTGATAGAAAAACAGTCAAATAATACTTGCAAATGTGAGGGGATTGTGGTAAACTGAGGTAAATTTAATTAACCCAATAGAGTGATGCAAAATCAAGCAAAGGGGTGAATTGGCATGAAAAGAAGATCGGATATAAGGAAAACCATTACCGTGACCTGTATTGCGGACATTGTTTTGATGATATGCCTGCTCATGGCAGCACTGTATATCATCGACGCAGGAGAGGACGGGCTGCTGCAGCTGAAACCGCTGCTGATAGTGCTGGCGACTATATCATTGCTGTGCGCTGTGATTTCGCTGCTGTTTGCAGTGTCGCTGGTGGACCGTGATCTGGAACTCAACCAGACAAGGACATCCGCCCGGCAGCTGAACGAGCTGAACAACACCCTCCGTGCCCAGCGTCACGACTATCTGAACCATCTGCAGGTGGTGTACGGGCTGATGGAGCTTGAGCAGTACGACGATGCCACCGACTATATAGAGCAGGTTTATGCCGATATCCAGAAAGTCAATTCGGTCCTCAAAACTTCTATCCCGGCAGTGAACGCTATCCTGCAGGCAAAGCAGCAGATGTGCGCGGATCGAAATATCGAAATGACCATTGATGCCAGAACAGGCCTCAACGGTATCCCTGTGGAGGACTGGGAGCTTTGCCGCATATTCGGCAACGTTATCGACAACGCCATCAACGCCATGGCAGACATGGACGGGCATAAGCGGCTGACCATTGAACTCAGCGAGGATATCCGGGGCTATGGCTTCGCCATATCCAACAACGGACCGCCTATCCCTGCTGCCAACTTAACCCGGATTTTCGAGGCAGGCTTCACCCACGGCAAGCATAAAGGTGACGGCATGGGGCTTGCCATATGCCGGAAAATCCTTGCCAAATACGGCGGAGAAATGACGGTGCAGTCCGATGACAGTCAGACCTCATTCACCGCCTTCGTGCCAAAATCGACACCGGAAACGACAGTTTAGACGCTGAAATGTATAATTCAGCCGTGTGCTATTGCCGAACGGTAAAATCGGAATATAATTAAAGGTGCAGAGAGGTGTAACGTTAACACCCGTAGGGGCGGATATCATCCGCCCGCAATGATTCACCGCACTG
>JAZULX010000179.1:0-4569 GCA_045603325.1 Oscillospiraceae bacterium
AAAAAACGCACTGCTTACGCAGTGCGTTTTTTATTTTGCTGCCTCCAGTGCGGCGATGGCGCAGTTTATCATTTCGTCGTCAGGCTCGGCAGTTGTAAGGCTCTGCGCCCATCTGCCGGGAGCTGTGAGTTTTTCTGCCAGCTTACTCTCCCCTCGCCATGCTTTTCTGTTCAGTTCATAGCTCAGTCCCATGGACAAAACCATGGTTGCCAGTTCAAGATTTTCACGTTTCTGGGGGCTTATACTCTTAGGTATCGCCGCTGTCATAAGTGCCTGGGCCAGAATTGCGGTCACCGCCACGGAGGTTCCGCATCGGGGATGTATCCTGCTTTGCCGGCGGACATTTTCCACCGTCAGTTCCTGACCCTGCTCGTAACAGGCAATGGTTTTATGTTCTGCACCGTGGAATTTTCTCAGTTTTGTTATGTAAGGGCCTGTCTTATCTGCCTTTTTGCCGGATTTTATCAGCTGCACAGTGGTGGATGCTCCGTCCGCTGCCGCTTTGCAGATTGCCGCAAGACCCCTGAGAACAGGCGTTTTCGGCAGTTTGCCTCCACCTTTTACATCCCAGGTTTCAACATATATCCCGCCGTCTGCCTGAGTGAATGCAGCGGCGTTTCTTTTTCCTCTCATCAGCACTCCCATGGGAAATGCCTGACCTCCGACGGTTGGTTTGCTGTTTGCCATGGCTATCATCCTTTTTTCGTTCTTCCTCGATAATACCAGACTTTTGCCGTCAAATCAATTGAACCCCGGGAAATATTGTGATATGATTTAGTTCATGTTTTCAATATCTGTTTTGGAGAAATCTGTATGAACATTCTTGATCTTGCACTCGAATTTGCCCTGCTGGTTTTTGTGGGCATTTTTATAATAAAAGTTAAAATCGTTGATCAGGCATTTCTGAAAAACATGTCCCGATTCGTAATGAAAGTGGCTCTGCCCTGTTTGATTTTCAACTCCATTCGGGCTCAGCATTTCGGCGGAGACTTTAAAGAGCTGTTCGTAATTATCGGCCTTGCTCTGGTCATACTGGCTGCTCTTGCCATTACCGGCACAGTTTACTGGCTGGTGACCGGCAGAACGCTATTCGGCAAATGCGTCATATTCTCCACCATGTTCAGCAACTATACATATATCGGCATGGCCATTGTGGAAAAAATGTTCGATGCTTCGGGGCTTTTTGTGTACACGGTTTTTACCCTGCCCATACGACTGTTTTTCTATGCCGCACCGTCTTTCCTGATGAAAAACAGCAGCAAAAAAGAGGGAAAGAAATCCTTTAAAGAACGCATCTCCCCCTTTATTTCACCACCGACAGTGGCTGTTGCCATCGGTCTGGTATTCTATTTCTCCGGCATTGGCCTGCCGACTTTTATCGACTCCACCTTGAAAACCGTGGGTTCGCTGGCATCTCCATTGGGCATGCTTATTTGCGGCATGAGCCTTGCCGGCGTGTCCATTAAGTCGCTGGCGGCACTCAAAAACCCCATCGGCATGGTGCTGGTACGCAACTTTATCGCTCCCGCCGTGGTTATCGGAGTTTTGTATCTGCTGCCGGTGGAAAGCTACATCGCTCAGGCCGTGGCCATTTACGGATGTGTGCCGGTTCCATCACTCATAACCGCTTTCGCCATGGGCGCCGGATGTTCAGACGAAGTGTGCCAGGACTGCTCCGCCGGTGTGCTCATATCCACGCTGCTTAGCATACTCACTTTGCCCATGTGGGTATCAGTAATATTTGCGGTGTTGTAAATAGAAAAGCTGTCATCCCGATGATGTTTGGGATGACAGCTTTTTTATATGAGTTTTTCACAGTACTCTCTGAGTTCGGGGATATCGCATTTGATTGTGTCCCAAACAGTTGGAATGCTTATAGTGCCATAGCTGTGAGCTGCAACATTTCGCATTGCCCTGATGCTGCGCCAGGGTATCTGCTTATGTTCTTCAACAAATTCTTCAGACAGCTTGCCTGCCAGTTCGCCTATTTGTAAAATACACATCGTCACAGCGTTTCGGTATATTATATCGCCCGCAAAGGCCTCGTAACTGTCGCCAAAACGCAGCACGGTTTCTTTTATCTCGCCGCAATACTCAAGAATATGCCGGATAATGCTCCCATCTCTGTCACTCATGGGCATAAAGCAGAACCTCCTCTGAAGAAATACGGCGTCTGAACTCGTCATCAAGGCTATCGCTGGTAAGCAGGTCGATTTTTTTACCCAATGCATCTTCCAACTCAACGTACAGGCTGCCCAAAGCAAACAAGCCTTTTATCTGCCCATTATCGAGCCTGAAATCCATGTCGCTGGCAGCGTCTGCATCACCTCTGGCATAGGATCCGAACAGATAAAGCTTCTCAACACCGTGGGATGCGGCTATAGGAGACACTATTTTTTTGATTTCTTCAACAGAATATATTTTGCCTGTCATGCTAAACACCTGCCTTTCTGACATTGTACCACGAAAGAAGTGTTTTGTGCAACAGGAAAGCTGTCATCCCGATGATGTTCGGGATGACAGCTTTAGTTCAAATTTAATTAGTCTTTCAGATATACATGCAGTGCTTCTAGGTTGATGGGCAGAAGCTTTGCCTTTGCGCCGGTGAAAGCCTTGTGCTCAAGGATGTATTCAACGCTTTCCTTGGATACAACGCGGGTGGCGTTAACGATGGCACCCAGAATAACGATGTTGGCGCACTTTTCGTTGCCCAGTTCCTTGGCAATATCGTTGGCAGCGATATCGTGGACGTTGATATCGGTGCGATCGGAAGATTTGCCAACGGTGGAGGCGTTGATGAACAGATGGCCGCCGGGCACAACAGTGTTCTCAAACTTGTCCAGAGAGGGCAGGTTCATGGTCAGAATCATGTCTGCCTCGTTGACGATGGGACATGCAATGGATTTGTCGGAAACGACCACGGTGCAGTTGGCAGTACCGCCGCGCATTTCAGGGCCGTAGGAGGGCAGATATGTAACTTCCTTGCCTTCGTGCATGGCAGCATATGCGATTATCTGGCCTACCAGCAGGTTGCCCTGACCGCCGGAGCCTGCAAATATCATTTTATATTTCATAGCTTATTTCATCCCTTCAGGAGTTTTCAGATTACCAAGAGGATAATAGGGGATCATGTTTTCAGCCAGCCACTTGGTTGCGTCATAGGGAGTTTTGCCCCAGTTGGTGGGGCAGGTGGACAGGATCTCGACAAAGGAGAAGCCGAGGCGCTGCTTCTGAACTTCCAGTGCCTTATGGATGACTTTCTTTGCATTGCGGACATGGGCAGGAGTATCGAGAGCAACACGCTCTACGAAAACGGCACCTTCGATGGTGGCGATAAGCTCTGCCATACGCAGGGGCTTACCTGCCTGCTCAACGGTACGGCCTTCCACAGCGGTGGTAGCCTTCTGGCCGATAAGGGTGGTGGGAGCCATCTGACCGCCGGTCATGCCGTAAATGGCGTTGTTGATGAAGAAGGTGGTGAACTTCTCGCCGCGGTGAGCAGCGTGGACAATTTCGCCGGCACCGATGGAAGCCAGGTCACCGTCGCCCTGATAGGTGAAAACGGTTTTGTCGGGATGTACTCTGCGAATACCGGAAGCTACGGCGGGAGCTCTGCCGTGGGCGGATTCGCACATATCTATGTTCATAAACTGATGAGCCACGATGCTGCAGCCGATGGGAGATACGCCGACGGTGGATTCCAGTTCGCCGCGTTCTTCAAGGCATTCCATGATAAGGCGATGAGCGATACCGTGGGTGCAGCCGGGGCAATAGCTTGTATCAACAGGCAGGAGGCCTCTGGTTACTTTGAATACGCTTTCCATTATTTCAGTCCCTCCAGAATCTTAAGAGTCTTTTCCACGACCTCGATGGAGGTGGGTACGATACCGCCGGTACGGTGGATCAGTTCCACAGGCAGACGTCCCTGAACGCCCATTTTGACGTCGTGGATCATCTGTCCCATGCTCAGTTCAACGGAAATAACAGCCTTGGTGCTGCTGCCGATCTTGTCGAATGCTTCGTAGGGGAAGGGCCACAGGCTCTTGGGTCGGATCATGCCGGCCTTGATGCCCTTTTCCTGCAGCATTTCGATGGATTCCATAACAAGACGGGCAACGGTGCCGAAAGCCACGAAAACGACTTCTGCGTCTTCCAGATCGTAGGCTTCGTAGTCCACCAGAGCCTTTTCCATCTCGTCGTACTTTTCAAACAGCATTTCGACGTGCTTTTCCAGATCGTCGGGCTGCAGACGCAGGGATTTTATGACACTTCTGGGTTTTTTGCCGGTGTTGCCGGAGATTGCCCAGGGTTTTGCTTCGGGGATCATTTCGGAAGTCAGGCGGGGCTTTTCTTCGGGCAGGACAACGGGTTCCATCATCTGGCCCATCATACCGTCGGCCAGAACCATAACGGGATTGCGATACTTTTCGGCAACAGCAAAAGCGTTATAGATCATGTCGATAGCTTCCTGAGTGGTTGCAGGAGCAAAAACGGGAACGTGGTAGTCACCGTTGCCGCCGCCGCGGGTGGCCTGGAAATAGTCGGCCTGACCGGGCTGGATACCGCCGA
>JAZULX010000180.1:0-1556 GCA_045603325.1 Oscillospiraceae bacterium
GAATTTGATTTCTCATCCATTTTTCTTTTTGCTTTTTTCTTGGCTCTGCAGGCAGAGCCGCTTCATTTATCAACCCCCGGTTGATGTTAGCAACCGGGGGTTGATACTATCTGTCGTCTCTGAGGATAACGCCCTGATTCATAACGAATACGGGAGGATCCAGTTTTTCAAAGTTTTCGTCCAGTTCACCGGGGATGGCGATGAGGTTTGCCAGCATGCCTTCACGGACAAAGCCTTCGTCGTCCAGAGCGCACACGGCAACGGCATTAGCGGTGCCGCAGCGGATGATTTCGCTCAGCCCAAGACCTGCGTCACGCAGAGCGCGAAGTTCGCTGACAGGGATTTTGGCCTTTTCGTCGCTGTTCATCAGGTCGGTGCCGATGGCGATAACGCCGCCTGCATCGGCAAAACGCTTCAGGTTGTCAAGCACCACCTTGCGGCGCTCAATGCGCATTGCCACCAGTTCCTCGTCGGACTTGCCGGGATTCATCATGCGATCCATGCCGTTGATCTCGGTGCTGAAATCGCCTACGGTGGTTATCATGGAAACGCCGCCCGCCACCATCTGAGCGATCAGGGAATCGGACATGGCGTCGCTGGGAGTGTGGGCAGCTTCGCCAATACCGCCGTCCACCAGCTTTTGCATGGCAGCGGAGGTGCCAACGTGGGCAGTTGTCCACATGCCGTGGCTTTTGGCACGGTCGGTGATGGCTTTTATCTGCTCCAGAGTCATCTGGTTGCCGTTGTCGGCAATGCCGATCTTAACACCGTCGGTGCCTGCATTGAACTGATAAGTTACGGCGTCGGCAGCTTCTTCGGCGGTTTCAATTTTGATACCCCAGCCGGTGTTGGAACCCATGTCCATCATTTCGGGAGGCATACCTCCGGGTCCTCCAGGTCCGCCAGGACCGCCGGGACCATCCATGCCGGGCATTCCGCCGGGCGGGTTTGGGTGGTTCTGCGGAGCAGAATGCGGGCCATCGTTTTTGCCCGCAAACCCAAATCCCGGTGGGCCAGCTTGCTGGCCCGGGCCACCGGGACCGCCGCCCATATGAGCGCCGGGGCCCATGCCGTAGCCGCCTTCAACGTCTATGTAACGACCGGCGGTAACAACTCTTGCGTGATTGGGAGTTTTGCAGCCCTCAAGGAATTCCAGATAGGGTTCCAGTTCAAGGGAAGCCAGAATACCATCGTCTTTGCAAAGGGAAACGCCCATCAGAGCCAGTTTGCGGATGGAGCTGTCTTCAAAACCCTTGCGGTCTTTGGTGACGTTGCCTGCATGGACGTGAGCGTCCACAAAGCAGGGCAGGAGAGTGTAGCCCTCAAGGTCGATAACTGTGCAGCCTTCGGGAGCGGCAATATCGATGGCGGTTTCGACTATTTTATTGCCGTCCACCAGTACATCAAACTGAGCATAATTGGTGTCGGCATCGAGTATTTTTGCATTTTTGAACAGATACATGTGTGCAGATTCCTTTCAATTTTCTTCTTGCAGTATAATACTGCATTTTTTGTGCCAGATAAGGTTGAGGGCAATCCCGAAAATAACGCAATCC
>JAZULX010000181.1:0-6027 GCA_045603325.1 Oscillospiraceae bacterium
GTTATATCGCTCATCACACCGCTGCGGCGGGGTTATTGAACGCGAAAGGGACCTCTCGGCCGGCCCCTTTCACACTATCCCTGCCCCCTATTTCTTTAGTTTCTGCGTTTGTCTACAGGCTGAGTATATTTCAATTAGGAGTGACCCCAACTATGAAAAAACGACTGCCGGCTCTGGTGCTGGCTTTGTCTATGATATTTACCCTGGCATCGGGCTGCGACAGATCCAAGCCTGCGGAGGAGGTTCCCGAATCCCCTGCCATAGAAAGCGAACAGATCGCTCAGCCCTCGCCGGAACAGCCTCCGGTGGAGCTGCCTCCCCAGCCCTATGATGAGAACGGCCGCCTGATAGTTCCCTTTGTGGAAACCCAGCAGATAAGCATGTGGGACGTTCTGGAGGACGGGGTTGAGCCTCTTTCCACCGCCGTTGATGCAGAGATCGGCCGCCTGCTGAATATCAGTCTCAGCTATTGCTATGCCACTGAATCCACTGCCAAAGAGCAGTTTGGTGTGATGGAAGCTGCAGGCGAGTATTACGACCTGATGCTGGACGTGGACAAATACTATTCCGGCGGAGCTGATGCAGCCATCGATGACGGCGTTATAATGGATCTGCAGGGACTTTCCAAGCTGGTACCCAATCTGGAAACCGCTTTGTACGATAATGACGCATCCTTTAAGCTTACCGAATCCGGAAGACTGTTCCAGTTGCCCATCATCGTGACCGGAAACATCGATCCCGATGCCATGGGTCTGACCACCCGACGTGACGGACTGGAGTATCTTGAGATCACTTCCCCCGAGACCTACGACGAATTTTTCTTCCTGCTGCAGATGCTGAAAAACATTTGCGGCGCCAAGCGTGGCTATCTCCTGCCCGACAGCGGATTTTCCGAAGGCCTGGCTTACGGCTTCGGAGCCTATAACGGTTTCTATCAGGTAGACAATGTTGTAAAATACGGTTTCCTTGAGCAGAGCTTCAAGGATTACATGGACTATGTTTACGTCCTGCTGGACAACAGACTTGCTATTTTTGAGCAGGCCGGTTCCGGCTACAACCTCAAAGGCCGTGTCAACTCCAGCTGGGTAACCACCTGGTACGGCGGCATTGACGAATGGAACCAGGCTGCCGAAGTCCTTGAGGACGAACAGATCGCAGCCATTGGCTGGCCCGTACCCAACAGGGGCGACACCGTCCACTTCATCGAAACCGAAACTGCCGAAGTCAAGGGCGTTTCCATATCTGCAGAAGCAGGGCAGACCAAGGCAGAGGTTATATTTGCTCTTGCAAACTACCTGTACAGCGATGAGTTTTCCGTTATTGCCAACTGCGGTATCGAGGGAGATACCTTCAACTACGGTGCCGACGGTGGTGTGGTACTCAGCGACAGCATCATACTTGCCGAAGACCCCAAAGCGGCATTGAAAGAAGTTGCCCTGCTGATGAACCTGCCCCGTTTTGTGGACAACACTTATCTTGCAGGAGCCTATTCCGCAGGTCAGCAGGAAGCCCTTTCTGTCTGGCGTGAAGGAACAGACGGAGCCTATCTGCTGCCCGAACTTGAGATATCTCCCGAAGATCAGGAGTTTATCGACACCGTTATGGCAGACGTAACTGCTCTGGCAGATCAGTTCCTGCCGGGCTACATTCAGGGCGATTTCGATGCCTATGATTACGAAGACACCATGGCCGAGATGACCGAACTGGGCATCCGCCAGGTTATAGATATTTACCAGATTGCGCTTACCGGCGAGATCGTACCCTACGAAGAACCGGAAGAGACACTGTCGGACAAGCTGGTTCCCACCTACTCATCAACCGGCTCGTCACCTGCTCCCGTGGTATCCACAGCTCCCGAAACCGAGGAACCCACAGATGAGGCTCCTGTTGACGGTGAGACAGCCGAACCTCCCGTGGAAGGCGAAGTGGTTATAGACCCGGCAGAGCCTGAGCTTCCCGGGGACGAGCCTCCTGTTGAGGAAACTCCCGAGGAAGTTCCTGAAGTTCCTGCTGAACCCGAACCTGAAACACCCACCGAACCCGAGTCCGAAACTCCTTCCGAACCGGAAGATCCTTCTGAGCCTGTACCCGAAGAGTCTCAGCCTGCTCAGGAAGACTTTGAGATAATTCTTGGATTTTAACTGACTTATAGATAAACGGAGAAACAACAAATGGACGATTCAAACAATATGCTTGATCCCCAGACTGAAGAAAGTTCCAAAAAGAAACTCAGCAGAGGCAAGAAAGTGCTCATTGCTGTCGGCATCGTTGTGCTGGTGCTGATTCTTGCGGTGGCCGGAATTGCCATATATATGTTCAGCGGCCTTAATACCGACAAAGAGATCAGCCGGATGGATCCTGCCGATCTTGGAGCAACGCCCGGTACAACCACCATTGTTCGCGGCAGTTCAGATACCGATGAAGCACTCAGTTCCGACAGAATAATCGTCGACGGAGATTATGAACATGTCGAACTGCCCGATGAAGTGAAGGTTCATATTGGTGAAGGCAAAGAAAATGTCAGCACCCTGCTGCCCGGTGCAGAAAACATTCAGGTTTTTGCCGTTTTCGGCACTGACCTTGAGGATCTGTCCGACTGCAACATGATAGTTGCTCTCGATCGGGTACACAACAAGGTAAAAATAATCTCCATTGCCCGCGATTCCTATGTTTATTATTCCGATCTGGGCATCAGCAGCAAAATCAACCACGCCTACAACTGGGGTGGCCCTGCCATGTCCATCAAAGTCCTCAACGAGAACTATTATCTCAACATTGAGGATTATGTCAGCGTTGACTGGGACCAGATGCAGAACATCGTAAACTATCTCCACGGCGTGTGGGTATATCTGGATTACGATGAATGGGTAGCCATTGGCTCACCTGCACGGTACGGATATAACAGATATGTCAAGCTGTACGGTCTCCATGCAAGAAAGTATGCCGGTCTGCGTTCCATCGACAGCGATTTCCAGCGTATGAGCCGCCAGCAGGAAGTGCTTACTTCCATGTACAATATCGGCAGAAACGTCAAGTTTTCCAAGTATCCGGGACTTATTTATTACTGCCTGAATATGTGCACCACTTCTTTAGGTTATAGTGAGCTGCTGGAAATGAGCACGCTTATGCTGGAAGACGATCTGCAGATCGAGTTCCACACCTTCCCGCCTGATGATGACACCTATGCCTGGGGCGGATTTATCGACGATGTGTTCTATTTCGTCTATGATACAGACAAAGCCAGCGACGAGATATATAAGATAATCTACGAAGAGCTCTACGTCAGCGGTTATGATGAAGAGGAAGAACCCGAAGAAACTCCCCCCGCTTCCAAAGCTCCCACCCAGAAACCTGCTCAGAGCACAGCTCCTGCTGTGTCCACCGCACCCGTTGAAACAACTCCCGAACTCGGGCTTGAAGGTGAAGAGGATGCGGAAGGTTCTGCCGAGCCTTCTGAAGAAGCCGATCCGCTGGACGCTTTGCTGCCTCCTGCCGAGGGCGAGGAAACTCAGCCTTCCGAAGAGGAACAGGAGCCCGCCGATGAAGAAGCAGAATCCTCCGAATCCGAAGACCCGCTGGATGCGTTGGTTCCTGAGGAACCCCAGGGATCCGAAGATCCGCTGGATGCTTTGGTGCCTCCCGAGGAATCGGAAACACCTGAAGAACCTGCCCAGCCTTCCGAGGAGCCTGCGCCGTCAGAAGAGCCTGCTCCTTCCGAAGAACCTGAACCCGCGCCCGAACCTTCGGAGCCTGCTGAAGATAATTTCGACAGCATACTTGGATTCTAAATATTCAACTGCCATCCCGACACAAATCGGGGTGGCAGTTTTGCATCATGTCATATTGGGAGATTGGCTATCACTTAAGTTATTCCGGCCAGAAATTGTTTAGAGGCCGTGATGTTTTTCTTGCTTTTTCCTTGAGTATGAACTAAAATAAATCTGTTAACATGTATCATTTTACAGAGGTACTTGTAATGAAAAGCAGATATGAGCGAAGATACGACAAGATACTTAAAGATGTCATCCTTACCCTGAAAGAAGACTACGCCGGATTTGACGAAGTGTGGCCCGAATATACGCCCACCTTTTATATAACCGCCGCAGGCACAAAGCACCACCACAACGAGCTGTATGACGACCTGTTTTTACAGTATGTCAGCCAGATGCTTGCCACCACCGGCGACAGAAGCCTGCGTCTTGCCCTTGATACATACGAAGATTATCAGCCCTGGACTCCCGGATTTTTTGCCCGCAGAGTTGGGGAAAATCTGGTGGTTACCGAAGTTTTTGAAGACAACAGGCTCACCCCCGGAGACCTCATCGTTGAGATAAACAAGCAAAGTCCCGTAAGCCTCAGGGAGAACCTTCAAAAGAACTTTTTCTATTCCGAAGAGCCCGAGCGTGAGATTTGGCACGGCCTTTTGAAAATGGCAGACCATATGGTTGTCCAGAGAGCTGACGGTTCAAGGGAAGATATCCCCCTTAAAAAATTCCCGCGCCGTGATATGAGCCGCAAAAGTGAACTTAAAGACCTTGGCGGCGGAACGGTGTATTTCGCACCCGGCACGTTTGACGGCAGTATTGCCGGCTTTGCGGAAGAAAACCGAAGCAAAATTGCCGACTGCAAAAAGCTGATAATCGACCTCCGCCACGGCAGCGGCGACAGCGATGAAGATATTCTGGCTTTGCTGCCCTTTGTGGTGTCCGGCACAGCCGATTACGAAACTGTTCTGGCACAGGAACCTGTTTTGACCAACTACACCGCCAAGAACTGTGCCTGCGTCTGGTATCCGGTGCAGAACTGGATGGACGAAAACGGCCACGATGATGAGCTGGCAGCCTTTGTTGAAGAGGTAAAAGCAAAATCCGGAGCGGGTTGGATTGAAGAACCCTGCGACCGCTGGAGTGGTGTTTCGGGAAAACTGCAGGGATTGGCGCCGGAGAAAGTTGTGCTTATAACCGACACCTGGTGCGAAAACGCTGCGGAAGCTTTTGCGGAAATTGCCGCAAAACAGCCCAATGTTACCGTTATCGGCCGCCCCACCATGGGCACGCTGGATTATTCCAATCATGTCAGCAAGGTTCTGGACGAAGGATATACCTTTACATGGCCCATCAGCAAAAGAAAATCGGTCATTTCCGGCGGCGGAATCAAAGGCAAAGGCCTGCCGGTGGACATATACATCCCATTCACAGCCGAAGAAGCCGTGAAAGACATTTTACTTCAGGAAGCAATTAAACTTTAATAGAAGAAATCGAAAGGAAGAAAACTATGACGATCAAGAAAAAACTCGAAATCGCCAGCGTGGTCAAGTCCGAACAGCTGACCGACCTTATCAAGACTACTGACGGCGTTACCATTCCCGGCGGTACCGGTGCTGTTAAGTTTGGCGGCCCCGGCGGCCCCACCCATGGACCTCTTGGCGGCGATCGCCCCGAAGGCGACGGTCCTCCTCCCGAAGGCGGCGGTCCCGGTGGTCCCCGTGGTCCTCAGAAAATAGTTCCCGGCAAGGCCGAAGGCCGTGTTTGGGGTTATTCCGGCCCCGGCGACTGGCTTGGCGAAGCTCCCGTTATTGATAAATGGGACGAAGAAGTCAATGTAGACGTAGTGGTCCTCGGTTCCGGCAACGCCGGCGTTCAGGCGGCCCTGGCAGCTGCCGAATGTGGTGCAAAGGTAGCCGTTGTTGAAAAGCAGACCGAAGAAACCTTCGCATGGTACGGCGAAGACTTTGCTGCCTACAACGCAAAGTTCACCATCGACGCAGGTTTCGGCCCCTACAACCTGGGCGAAATCGTTGACGAATACGTTACCCGTTCCGGCGGCCGCTGCAACCCCGACATTGTTAAGTCCTATGTCCATCGCTCCGGCGAAACCATGGACCATATGCTGGAAGTCTGCAAGGAAATGGGCACCGATCCCCGCTGCTACACCTATGATCCCTCCAAGAAGGGCTGGCTGCTCATCCATGCCAACATGGATTACGACAAGTATCTCGAAACCGGCGATGTACATAAGAGCATGCAG
>JAZULX010000182.1:0-2236 GCA_045603325.1 Oscillospiraceae bacterium
GCCCGTCAGGAAGAACTGGATCTGGCTGTTGCCCAAGAAGAAGCTCAGTTTGAGCAGTACAAAAAGCGTATTCGTGCAATGGAAGAATCCGGAGACATCACTTACCTGTCCATCATTTTCGATGCCAGCAGCTTTTCCGACCTGCTGGACCGGGTGGACATGATCCGCGAGATAACCGAAAGCGACCATCGTCTGATGGAGCAGATGAAGCAGGCCCGGTTGGAAGTCGAAGCAGCTCAGGCAGCTCTTGAAGATGTCAAGCAGGAGCTTAACGAGAAAAAGCAGCTCCTTGCCAAGCAGGAAACCGAGCTTGAAAACAAGCGTTACGAAGCCAATGCCATGATAATCGGCCTCAACGAACAGGCAGACGGCTACGAAGCGGAATACGCTGTATTTGAAGCGGAAGAAGCCAAAATGCAGGATCTCATTCTGGAGATAGTGGCTGAATTTGAAGCAATTCAGGCTGAATACAATGCTGCACTGGCAGAGGAACAGCGTGTCCGTGCAGAGGAAGAAGCCGCTGAAAGAGCCAGAAAAGCTGCAGAGGCATCCACCAAGGTTTCATCTACCTCCAGTGATGCTGCCTACTATACCGAGTACTCCTCAGGAACAGCTTCCGAAAGCGGATTTTTGAACCCTCTGCCTTCCGGTACATGGGTAATAACCGACGGCTTTGGTCCCAGAACCCACCCCATCACCGGTGCTTACAGCGACCACAAGGGTGTTGACCTGGCAGCCAACTCCGGCACCAACGTTTATGCCTCCAAGAGCGGCACCGTTGTTACCGCAGCTGTATCCTCCGCATACGGCAACTATGTGGTTATTTCCCACGGCAGCGGTCAGGCGACTCTTTACGCTCACCTGTCATCCATGGCTGTGGTATCAGGAGACTATGTGGTCCAGGGTCAGACCATAGGCTATGTAGGTTCCACCGGTTGGTCCACCGGCCCACATCTTCATTTCGAAGTTATGATAGACGCTGTGTATTATAATCCCATGAACTACATAGGATAGATACGGCTTCAATAATTTTATGCGCCAAAGGTTTTCTTTGGCGCATAAAACCGTTTTTCACGGTTACATTATTTTTCCAATTTTGAGGACAGACAATGAAAAAAAGTATCAATCTGGTCGCTGCAATAGCTGTTGTACTGCTGTGCTGTGCCTTGACTTTCGTCATAACATGGTGTGAATTTGATAAGGTATCACCTGTGCTGACAGGATATAAGGCAGAAAATGCCCAAATGGAAAAAACCATCGCTCAGCAGAAAGAAAAACTGGACGAGGTTTCAAAATACTTCGAACTGAAAGATATCATTGATTCGTATTACGTCGGCGAATACGATCAGCAGGAACTGACTGATATGATGGCCACAGGTGTTGTGGCCGGCATAGGGGACAAGTGGTCCTATTACCTTTCCGCTGATAATTATGAGGAATACCTGCTGTCAAACGCCAATGTGTATAAGGGTATAGGGATCACCATTACCGCGGAAAAGACGTATAACGGTTTTGAGATAGTAAAGCTGGCAGAAATCGGTCCCGCCAGAGAAGCCGGGTTTATGGTGGGAGATGTCCTTATAGCTGTGGATGGAACGGACATAACCGGGATGGCTGTAGATACTGTCAAGAACATGGTCAGAGGTGAGGACGGCACCGAAGTCACCATCACCGTTGTCAGAAACGGTGCCGAAATGGATCTGACCGCGGTTCGCGGTACGGCTTCCTATGATATAGTCAGATACGAGCTGCTGGAAGACAATGTAGGTTATGTGAAAATCTATAACTTCGAGGGTAATTCCGCCATAAAGTTCATTGAGGCGGTGGATGCGCTGAAAGCTCAGGGAGCCGAAGGCTTTGTGTTCGATGTGCGCAACAATCCCGGCGGACTGATGGATCAGCTGCTGCTTATAATCGATTACATTCTGCCTGAGGGAGATACCTTTATCCAGAAAAGCGTAAGCGGTCAGAAGGTCACATATACTTCCGATGAAGTCTGCCTTGATATGCCTATGACTGTGCTGGTGAACCAAAACAGCTACAGTGCCGCAGAGTTCTTTGGAGCTATTGTTCAGGAGTATGAGGCAGGTCCCGTGGTGGGCATGAAAACCACAGGCAAAGGTTACTATCAGACACCTATCCGTCTGTCGGACGGCTCTGCGATAGTGCTGTCAGTGGGTGAATATTTCACTCCCAGCGGCAAATCCCTTGCTGAAACCGGCGTAACTCCCGAATA
>JAZULX010000183.1:0-3212 GCA_045603325.1 Oscillospiraceae bacterium
CTGACGTTCCTGCTGGTTCGTCTGGCGGTCACAGCAATTTTTGCTCCTTTATATATTGGCTGTCTGGACAATTTGTGGGCCGTTCACCACGGTACACCTAAGCGTTTCCGTGATGTCTTCCAGTGGTATACTGACCTGAAGAAAGCAGGAAAAGCTATCGTTCTACAGGTCTTTTTATGGCTTGAGCAAATGGTTCTTACTGTTGTGTTCAGTCTCCCGGCGTTGGCGGTGCTGTATTTGATCCCAGCCGACATTTTCAGCTTCTATGCTGCCATCTGGTTGTTTCTTTTTGCTCAAATAGCTGTCTGGTGTATCATGACCCAGTTCCAGCCGACGCGCTACCAACTTGCCCGTCATCCCGAACAGGGTGTACGCGGTGCACTGGTCTATGGTCGAGCCATACTGACTCGCCGTCATGGACATTACCTGAAGTTTCGTTTGTCCTTCGTCATTTGGGAACTATTGAACAACTTCTCTCAAGGCATATTACAGTTCTATCTGTTCCCCTATCAGGGACTTGCCAACATGGAGTGGCTGCTGGAAACAGAACACCAGATTCGGCAAGAATACAGTATGTAAAAAGCGGCCGGCTTCTGCAAGCCGCCCGTTCTCATAGGAGGATTTGCGATGGCCGTTTTGACTGTCATCCACAACGCAAGTGAACAAGCTATTCAGGCTCAAGTGGGCAACACTATTCTCGCCGCCCTTCAGGCATCCGGCATCACTGCGCCAGAAGCTCCCTGCGGTGGCAACGGCACCTGCAAAAAATGTCTTGTTCTTGTCAATGGTCAGGAAGTATTCGCCTGCCAGACCGTCGTAACAGGTGACTGCACCGTAGCTATCCCCGAACAGAACATTGGAGCCGTTATTGCCAGCGATGGTACAGCAATGAACTTTCCTCTGACCCCCCAACATGGTCTAGGTGCGGCGGTGGACATTGGCACTACTACCGTGGTGGCTCATTTGTATGATTTGGAAACAGGCACCCTGCTGAACACCCGAAGCGGCGTGAACTGCCAGCGCACATTCGGTGCCGACGTAATCTCCCGCATCCAATACGCCAACGAAAACGCTGGCGGTTTGGAACGTATGAGAGATGCCATTCAAGGTCAACTATGCAGTTTTCTGGAAGAACTGTGCACCAAATCAGACCGCCGCCTTGAAGAGCTGATTTGTGTGACCATCGCAGCCAACACGGTCATGGAACATATCTTTACCGGGTTGTCCCCGGCATCCATCGCAGTGGCCCCGTTCACACCGCGCTCCTTGTTCGGGACATGGGAAGAAGGTAGTCAACTCGGCCTGCCGAAATATACAAAGGTCTACTTGACTCCAGCTGTAGCCGGGTATGTGGGTGGCGATATTACTGCCGGCATGTTAGCCAGTAGTGCTTACAAGGAAGAACATCCGGTACTGTTCCTGGACATTGGCACCAATGGCGAGATGGCACTCGGAAGCGTCAAAGATGGATTTATCTGTTGCGCTGCGGCAGCCGGTCCCGCTTTTGAGGGTGCAGCCATTTCTCAAGGCATGTCCGCCACCCGTGGCGCTATCAGTGCAGTAGAATGGGCGGACGGCAAACTGAAGCTGAGCGTTCTGGGCAATGGAAAGGCTACAGGCATCTGTGGCTCCGGTTTGGTAGATGCTCTGGCCATTATGCTGAAATTGGGTGCTGTAGACGAAACAGGGCGTCTGCTACCCCCTGAAGAAACTTCAGAAACGGCTTTACCCTATGTTGACGAAAGTGACGACGGCACAATCTTCCGTCTGACCGATGAAGTGTGCATCACCGAAGGCGACGTACGGCAGCTGCAGTTGGCCAAGGCAGCTATCGCGGCAGGTATCGCCACCATGCTATACGAAGCAGGCCTGCGTGAAGATGATGTGGCCCATCTGTATCTGGCCGGCGGCTTCGGTAACTATATCCGCAAAGAGAGTGCGGCAGCCATCGGTTTATTGCCCGCTTCTATGCTGGATCGCATTATATCCGTGGGAAACACTGCCGGCCGGGGTGCCGCAGCAGTACTCCTGTCGCAAAACGCCCGTGATATCTTGGATACTCTGTCTCAACAGCTCCGATACATCGAGCTTTCCGGACACAAAAAATTTAACGATTATTACATTGAGCGCATCATGTTCGAATAAAAAAGCAAGGGTTGATCTCACCGGAATGTGAGAACAACCCTTGCCTTTTATTTCCGATACAAACCTGCGACTTCATTCAGACGGCAATAGTACTCTTCCACTGCCTTCTGCGGGGCGACCAGTTCCACACCGTCTCCCAGACCGAACAGCCATCCCCAAAACTGTGGGGACACTACCACAGCAACCGTTACGGTAAAGGTTTCGTTTTCTCCGGGCACCAGAAAGGCCTCCTGCCCGAAACGATCTAAGACCACACCGGCCATTTCTTCTTTGCACCGCAGCGTCACGTTGGCATCCTCGCCGCTGAACATACCAAAATGCTTCTGGGCATAACCGGCCATATCCACCCCGGTCACCTCCTTGCTCAGCGGCTTTTCAGTAACCGAGATATCGCTCATCTTGTCCACCCGGTAGTGGCGCACTTGGCTATTTCCATGATCCCAGCCCACCAGATAATAATTCTCGTTGTCCCATATCAATCCACAAGGGGACACTGTATAACGGCTCCCCTTGTGCCGGTACACCTTCTCCTTGCGGCTGTTGTAATCAAAATACTGAAAGGTGATAACGTGCTTGCCGCCCACTGCAGTATGCAGCTTGTCCACGTTATAGTAAATACTCTCATTCATGGTCTTGATTCGACCGGAAACATAAACCTGACGCTGAAGCTGTTTCGCTTGGTGCGCACTGGCCAGCCCTTCCAGTTTGCGAATCAGCGCATCACTTTTTTTACGGGTAATAAACTTTGAAGACTGCACTGCATCCACCAACAGTTTTAACTCCGGCAATTCAAAATCTCGAGAGCCGACAAACCAGCCCGGTGAGCGTCCTTTACGGCATTGTACATCCATGCCGAAATTGCGCAGCACCTCCATGTCATCATACAGACTTTTACGTTCAGCCTTAATATCCCAGCGTTCCAATTCCTCAATCATCTGCTGAATCGTCAACGTGTGGTCTTCGTCGGTTTTGGTCAGCAGCAGTTGCTGCAGTACCAACAACTTCATTTTCTGGTTCGGGCTTTTAGGCATATCTACTTCCTCCAAGTCCTTTTAATAGTACTTGTG
>JAZULX010000184.1:0-1929 GCA_045603325.1 Oscillospiraceae bacterium
TCCGAAAAGGAAAGTTGTGGAAAGGAGAAACCGATGAAATAAGAGTTTCCCAAACTGCGGTACTATAGGCACCACGTGATCATGGATTTTTCCTCGGCCTGCCACGTTTACGCTTCGGCTTTTCGTCAACCGGATTCTTCCTTGGCCGTCCTCTTTTCTTTGGCTCCGGCTTGGGAATGGGTTTTGATAAACCAAGAGCCTCCAGTTCATCGAAGACTGTTTTTAACGTATGAACCCAATACTTGTCTCCGGTCTCAGGCAGGTTGTCAGGTGCGTCGACTTCCCGCCATGCGGAAGAGAGGTCATCCATGAGGTCTCCATATGACATCTCATTGAGCAATCCGGCTTCACGAGCTTTCTTGATTAACCTACAAGTAATGACGGTTGAGATGAAGTTCACAAACTCCGATCCGATAACCGAGAAGTCGCTCTGCACGTTGGTTTTATCAAGACATTCATCGCTCTTGTACCGGTTGAATACAAGTTCAAGCAGCCAGCGGTCGTCATAGCAGGAGTAAGCTGTTTTCGGATCGAGATCCTGATCGGACTCGAATACGATAACACCAAACAATTCCTTCTTCTTGGCATAACCTTCTGAAGTGAAATCCTGCCTCTTTTCTCTCCGGGAGAGATATGCGGCTTCTTCCGCTCTTGCCTTGTTGGAGGACTTATAAGCGTAGAGGTACCTGCCACCTTTAATCGCTGCTTTCTTATATATGACATGGTCATTAACGCCCGTTATAACGCCGTCGAATTCCAACATCCTGTTGTTGACAATGCGGGTATCGTTCCGTTTGATCGGCGTCAGGAAATGCAGGTCAGGACGTTCCGATAGTTCTTCCTTGATACTGCTTGGAGGGAATCCCTTATCTGCAACGATAATGCCACGTCGGATGTCATTATCCCGGATAAACGAGCGGTATGACGCGGCATCTGTGCTGTTTCCCGGGAACACTTCGGCGCAGATCGGTTCCATGGCCTCAATGTCATAAGCATAGAGAACGGAGACTTCCTGGCAGCCCTTTTTCTTCGCCTTATAGGAGAATGCAGAAAGATCATTCACTGTGCTGGTATCCTGCTTCAGGGTTCCGTCTATGGCGATATGATGATCGGCAATCACTTTTGCCATGCGGAGCTGGTAAAAAGCTTTCCGTTGTTTGCCTGCCTGACCGAGATGCTGCATGAAATCGCAGACACTGTTAGGGGACAACGCTACGCCTGGATAATACTTCGAAACATATGTCCTGCGGTAGTGCGTGCCAAGCCGTCCGTCAGTTACTTTTGGCTTTACAACCCGGAGCATCGCAATCGCCATAATGCGGTAAGCATCTTTGACGTTATAAACCTGAAGCAGTTCGGTCATCATATCAGATGATACCGAATGGACAAATGCGACGGAACCATAAGAAAGCATTGTCGGCGCCGCATCCGTAACGACCTGTGCCTTCGGCACATAAACACCATCAACGATGTGCCCGATCACCCGCCCGTTCTGAGGCTGGGGGTTGCCGCCGGAAACATACTGAACGCCTTTGCGTTCACGTACTGCGTAGCGAGTCGGGCCATCCTTTCCGTTATCAATGACAACGGTATTGACCGGTCTTGGTACCTCGCGGATGTACTTTGGGACTGCCATAATAACCCCTCCTATATATAGTACATTATATTATATACAGTACTATATATCAAGGGGTTTGTGACTGAATTTTTCAAGGAACTATGGGCATTTTAGCGGCAAGTTTGCCTGATTCTATGCGGTTTCTTGCCGTTCAACCGGCATTTGACTCAGAGGAATCCGCTAACCACCTGGTACTTTGTATAGTACAGCAGATTGGGAAGCTTTTATTTTACTTTCTCTGCTGATGCCCGCAGTGCCTTTCCATCTATGATTAAGTGGATTCCCCTTGTTTCCAGCCTTTCCCCAATCCA
>JAZULX010000185.1:0-1725 GCA_045603325.1 Oscillospiraceae bacterium
ATTTCCATCGCCCATCCCGACGACCGTGACAGACTTCTGTTTGAAGCAAAGAAGTATATGTTTATAGTATGATAGAAAAAGCTGCTGCAAAGCAGCTTTATCTATCATACAGGGGACAGCTGTAAAGTAGGGAAACCCCTCTGGGGTGTCCGAAAAGGAAATATAAATAAAAACCGGACACCCGGGGACGGGTGTCCCTACTTCCCCCCCTGATCCCTGACCCCTGTCTCAACCACAATATATTGTGGTCGGGTGTCTGCTGTTGCAGAATTTCCACAGTTGCAGTTTTGCAACAGCTAAAATTTTGGCAATTTTCGGATTTTTCGTTATTTTTGCAATTTAATGAAAGTTTTATGCCTTTTTTCGTTAATTTTTGCATTTTTGGCACTTTGGCATGAATCTTGCAGTAATTATCTATTGAAAAACCATAGGCAATTTTATATAATGTAAATGTGAAAACAGAAGAAACAACGGAGGTATATCAAAATGACCTATCCCACCTATGATCTGACCGGTAAGGTTGCTATCATCACCGGTTCCACCCGCGGCATTGGCAACGCCATCGCCGAAACCATGGCCAGCTACGGTGCAGCCGTCGTTATCACCGGCCGCAAGCAGGAACAGTGCGACGCTGTTGCCGCCGAACTGAAAGCTAAGGGCTTCAAGGCTCTGGGCGTAGCTACCGAGGTCACCAAGGCCGAGCATCGTGAAAACCTCATCAAGAAGACCGTCGAAGAATTCGGCAGAGTGGACATCCTTGTCAACAACGCCGGTGTTGGCGGCACTCCCAAGAACATGATCGATGTTGAAGAGTCCGAATTTGACCACACCATGGACGCTGACCTGAAGGCTCTGTACTTCCTCAGCCAGCTGGCTGCCAAGCAGATGGTGGCTCAGGGCTACGAAAAAGGCGCTGCATGCCCCTACAGAATCATCAATATGGCCTCCGCTGCCGGTATTAAGGCTCCCAGAGGCGACTCCATCTACGGTTCCGCCAAGTCCGCCGTTATCCACCTGACCAAAATCATGGCCAACGAACTGGCCCGCTACGGCATCACCGTCAACGCCATCGCTCCCGGCTACGTTGTTACCGACATGACCAAGGGCGTTATGGCCGACGAAAAGAATGCCGCTGCCGTTACCAAGATGATCTCCCTGCGCCGTTATGCTCAGCCCGAAGAAATCGCCGGCGTTGCCAACTTCCTGGCTTCTCCCGCTGCCGGTTATGTTACCGGTGTTCTGATCCCCGTTGACGGCGGCATGACCATCAACTAAAACTAAAAGCTAAGAACTAATAGTTAAAAACTGAATTTGATTCATTTGCCTCCTGCGAATACATCAGCTCTTAGTTGTTCACTGTTAGCTATTAGTCAATTTGCTCAAAAAGCAGAAAATCTGTTCTCCCGAAATTGCTCGGGATAAAGATTGTTGCATATCGGAAACACCGTTGCAAAACCGCAACAAGCACAATATATGCTATAATATACTATATATATTACTAATTTAGGAGGACACATCTATGCCCCAGAATTATGTTGGCTCTTACGAAGCTTATAAAGAGCGTATGCTCAAGATGAAGCCCAACGTATACCTCAACGGCAAGAAGGTTGACCGTTCCAACGGTAAAGAAGGCGCAGAAAGAGATCTGGCCGACTGGATCGTAGGCGGCACCTATGTTATGAAGCAGTGCTACGACACCGCTAACGACCCCCGTTACGCCGACGT
>JAZULX010000186.1:0-9742 GCA_045603325.1 Oscillospiraceae bacterium
CTCACCGCTTATCACGAAGCCGGTCATGCTGTGGTCATGAAGGCTCTGCCCACCCACGACCCTGTCCATCAGATTTCCATTATTCCCAGAGGTCAGGCCGGTGGCATGACCATTTCCCTGCCAGAGGAAGACAAGAGCTACGCTTCCAAAGGCGAAATGCTTGAACAGATCGTTTCCCTGCTGGGCGGTCGTGTTGCCGAAGCTCTGGTGCTGGACGATATTTCCACCGGCGCATCCAACGATATCCAGCGCGCCACCTCCATCGCCCGCAACATGATCACCATTTACGGCATGAGCGATAAGATCGGTCCTGTCTGTCTGGAAAGCGGCGGCGAAGTGTTCATCGGCCGTGACTATGGCCAGACCAAAAGCTATTCCGAGCGTCTGGCAGCTGAGATCGACGAAGAGATCTCCCGTATCATCACCGAGGCATACAAGCGCTGCGAAGCAATCATCATCGAGAACATGGATAAGCTCCACATCGTGGCTCAGTTCCTGCTGGAAAACGAAACCATGTCTGCCGAGCAGTTCGAACTGGTTTATTCTAACCCCGATGCCCTCAAGGCACCCGAGGAAGCCCCCGCCGAGGAACCTGTTTCCGAGCCTGAAGAAGCAGAGGTCGCCGAAGTGCCCGTGTCCGAAGGGGCAGTGGAACCGGAAGAAGAACCCAGCGAGGATTCCGTCCCCGAAGAACCTGCCGAATAAATATTTTCACCCACAGTCATCTCGACTGTGGGTGTTTTTTATTGCCTGAATACGGGTTGTGCGTTTGGGGTTTTATCCTCCAAATTTGGCTGTTTGCGCCAATTATTTAAGCGCATATGACAAAAAATTAGTTGACGCGGTAAATCGATTTAGTGTATAATAACTAAATAGCAGTGCCATATTCATTTCAGTCAAGGGAGGGTTTTGCTTTGGGTATCGCCATTGCTTTTGCGTCCGGAAAAGGCGGCACCGGCAAAACTTCCGTTGCCGGTGCTGTGGCCGCCTGTCTGGGCGCCATGGGCAAAAAAGTTCTTTGCATCGACTGTGATGCAGGCCTCAGAAATATGGACATCATTCTCGGCATGAGCGACGTTTCCGTAATGACTTATGCAGACGTTGTGGAAGGCCGGATATCTCTTGAAGATGCCGCCATTGCCCACCATGACCTGCAGGGAGTGTACTTCATAACCGCTCCTTTCAATCCCGATTACAGCGAAAGCTCCATGCTGGGGTTCAGGGATATGCTGGTTCAGGCCCGGGAACACTACGATTATGTGTTTCTGGACGCCCCTGCCGGTATAGGTCCCGGCTTTGAACTGGCCTGCAAATACGCCGACAAGGCTGTTATAGTTGCCACCTGCGACCGCACCTCTTTGCGGGACGGCGAGCGTACTCACCAGCGGCTCCGGCTCCTGGGAGTGGACGACAATTGTCTGATCGTCAACCGTGTCAGCCGCAAACTGCTCAAAACCGTCGGCTCCACCATCGACGACGCGATGGACGAAACGGCCCTGCCCCTACTTGGGCTTGTGCCGGAGGATTCCACCGTTTCCATAGCCGCAGGTCTCGGCAAGCCTCTTATACTTTACAGCAGAAAAGGCGCCGCCATTGCAGCACTCCACATTGCCCGACGTATGGAAGGCATCAAAACTCCCATAATGAAAATGAAATAGCTACATACAAAATAACACGAAAGGACACCCGGTTATGAACATTACCTTAATGTCTCACGACACCAAGAAAGAACTTATGGTTCAGTTCTGCATAGCTTACAGGGGTATTCTGGCAAAGCACAACATCTGTGCCACCAATACCACCGGCAAACTTGTATCCGAAGCCACCGGGCTGCCCATAACCCTGTTCCTGCCCCGTGCACAGGGCGGTGTTCAGCAGGTTGGCGCCCGTATAGCATATAACGAGATCGACCTCGTCCTCTATTTTACCGACCCTAACGTATACGACGCTCAGCAGGACAAGAGCCTGCTGGAGATCCTGCGTCTTTGTGATCTCCACAACGTCCCCATTGCCACCAACGTTGCCACCGCGGAAATGCTGATTCTCGGTCTCCAGCGTGGTGACCTGGACTGGCGTATGGTCATAAACCCTAAAAGCAAAATAAACATCCTTTGATTTTTGGAGTCTTTATTCATTGACACTTTTTCTGTTGATGATATAATACATTCATAACGCAACGACGAGGAAGCAGTATGCCTGCGGAGTTCATCAGAGAAGGCGGTCTTTGGCTGTGAGCCGCCGGACAAACCGGGTTGAAGGACATCCTCTGAGCGGGCGGTGAAAGCCGCACGGGCTGCCCACGATACGGGCATAAAAGGGCGTGGATTCCACGCTGAAATTGGGTGGCACCACGAAGCGAGTTATCCGCTCTCGTCCCATGTACCGGGACGGGAGCGTTTTATTTTTTCGCAACCATCAACGTATTTATAACCGACTAAACAAAGGAGACTATATTATGGAAAGAATGAAGCCTCGTACCCTGTCGGGCTTTATGGAACTTCAGCCGGACAGCCAGATGCTTTTTGAACGCATACTGGAAACTCTCAGACACACCTATTCACTTTACGGTTTTACCCCGTTGGACACCCCTGTTATCGAAGCTGCCGAAATACTCCTTGCCAAAGGCGGCGGCGAAACCGAAAAACAGATCTACCGCTTCACCAAGGGTGACAGCGATCTGGCTCTGCGATTTGACCTGACCGTTCCCCTGGCAAAATACGTTGCCCTGAACTACGGCAAGCTGACATTCCCGTTCCGCAGATTCCAGATCGGCAAAGTTTATCGCGGTGAACGGGCACAGCGCGGCAGATTCCGTGAGTTTTATCAGGCCGATATCGACATCATCGGCGACGGCAAGCTGGATATCATCAACGAAGCCGAGATTCCCGGCATAATCTATCGCGCTTTCAACGAGCTTGGTCTGAAACGGTTCAAGATCCGCATCAACAACCGCAAAATACTCAACGGTTTTTATGCCATGCTCGACCTGACCGACAGATCGGGCGACGTTATGCGCACTATCGATAAGCTGGATAAGATCGGCCCCGAAAAGGTCAAGGAACTTCTGCTGGAAGACGGAATCCCCGCCGACAAGGCAGACAGCATTATGCAGTTCATCGCCATCTCCGGCGGCAACGACGCCATCCTGAACGCTTTGGAAAGCTACCGCGGCAAGAACGAAATATTCGACACCGGTCTGGACGAGCTTGCCACCGTTTGCCGTTACCTTTCCGCTTTCGGCGTTCCCGAAGAAAACTTCGAAGTTGACCTGACCATCGCCCGCGGTCTCGACTACTACACCGGCACCGTTTACGAAACCATGATGCTTGACCATCCCGAGATCGGTTCCATCTGTTCCGGCGGTCGTTACGACAATCTGGCTGAGTATTATATCGACAAGCCTCTGCCCGGTGTTGGCATTTCCATCGGTCTGACCCGTCTGTTCTATGTTCTGGGCGAACAGGGTTATCTGAACGAGGACCTTGTTACCGCTCCTGCAGACGTGCTGATCCTTCCCATGACCGACGACCTTACCTATGCCATCAAAACTGCCACTTATCTGCGGGAAGCAGGCATCCGCACTCAGCTCCACTGCGAGCAGAAAAAGTTCAAGGCAAAGATTTCCTATGCAGACAAGCTGGGAATCCCCTATGTCGTGTTCATTGGTGAAGACGAAATTGCCAACAACGTCATCACCCTTAAAGATATGGACGCAGGCAATCAGGAAACCCTGCCTGCAGAAGAAGCCCTGAGCCGCATTTATCAGGGGCTTGGTCTTAAAAACTGCGGAACACCCATCAAAGAATAATTGCATCAGCAATTATTCTTTGATAGGGATTAGCGTTTAGTAATTAGGGGTTAGGGAAAGGTGTCGGCCTTTATCTGCACAACCCCAAATATACCACACAACCATATAAGGAGATATATCATGTTTCAATCCAGAACTCACACCTGCGGTCAGCTGAGAGCCGAAAACATCGGCCAGACCGTTACTCTTTGCGGATGGATGGAAAACATCCGTCAGGTAAGCGCCAACCTCGCTTTCGTCGTACTGCGCGACTTTTACGGCACCACTCAGCTGGTGGCCGAAACCGAAGACATCATTTCCGCCGTCACGGCTCTGAACAAGGAATCCGTTATCCAGATCACCGGCGTTGTCCGTGAACGCGACAGCAGAAACCCCAAGCAGGACACCGGCGACATCGAAGTCGTGCCCGAAAAGGTCACCGTTCTTGGCCGCTGCCGCTACAACGAGCTGCCTTTCGAAATCAACCGCAGCCGTGAAGCCGACGAAACTGCCCGCCTGAAACACCGTTACCTTGACCTGCGCAACCCCGCCGTCAAGAACAACATTATCCTGCGCTGCAACGTCATCGCCGCTATCCGCGACGCTATGCACAAGCACGATTTCCTTGAAATCACCACTCCCATCCTCACCGCTTCCTCTCCCGAGGGTGCCCGTGACTATCTGGTACCTGCCAGAAAGCATCCCGGCAAGTTCTATGCCCTGCCTCAGGCTCCCCAGCAGTTCAAGCAGCTGCTGATGACCTCCGGTTTCGACCGTTATTTCCAGATCGCTCCCTGCTTCCGTGACGAAGACGCCCGCGGCGACAGAAGCCCCGGCGAATTCTATCAGCTGGACCTGGAAATGGCTTTCGCCACTCAGGAAGACGTTTTTGCCATCTGCGAAGACGTTCTGCCTCCCATTTTTGCAAAATACGGCACTTACGACAGAGCTTCCGAAGCTCCTTTCAAGCGCATTTCCTATAACGACGCCCTCGAAAAATACGGCACCGACAAGCCTGACCTGCGAATCGACCTGGAAGTCCGCGACATCACTTCCGTTGTGGCCGACTGCGGTTTTGAGCCCTTTGCTTCCGGCGTTGTAAAAGCCGTTGCAGCTTCCGGCTGCACCCTGACCCGCAAGGCTATCGACGCTCTTTGCGCAGCTGTTGAAGTTCAGGCCGGTCAGAAGCCTTACTGGTTCCGTCTTGACGAAAACAGCGAATTTGTAGGCGGTGTTTCCAAGTTCCTGGTGGACAGAAAAGACGCCGTTATCGCCGCTCTCGACCTGCAGCCCGGTTCTCTCGTTCTGGTTGCTGCCGGCGCTGTTGACGCTGCACGCAAGACCGCAGGCGTTGCCCTGAAGCAGATGGGCGCCGCCATCCCCGGTCATATGGACAAGGAACAGTACGCATTCTGCTGGATCGTAGACTTCCCCATGTACGAAATCGGCGAAGAATCCGGCGAACTGGAATTCTGCCACAACCCCTTCTCCATGCCCAGCGGCGGACTCGAAGTTCTGCTGAAGGCAGAAAAGGGCGAGATCGATCCCCTGTCCATCACTGCCGACCAGTATGACCTGGTCTGCAACGGTGTTGAGCTGTCCTCCGGAGCTGTCCGTAACCACGATCCCGACATCATGATCAAGGCCTTTGAAATGGTCAAACTTGGCGAAGAAGACGTCAAGTCCCGTTTCCCCGCCATGTACAACGCTTTCACCTACGGCGCACCTCCTCACGCAGGTATTGCTCCCGGCATCGACCGCATGGTAATGCTGCTGGCAGGTGAAGAATCCATCCGCGAAATCATCCCCTTCCCCATGAACAAGAATGCTCAGGACCTGATGATGGGCGCCCCCTCTGAGGTAGACCCCTCTCAGCTGGAAGAGCTGAACATCGCCATCACCTATAAGGAAGAACAGTAAAAATACCACCGTAGGGGACTGCTTTTGCCGTCCCCTACAAGTGTTTACCAACGGCAAAACCGAAAGGAGAATCGCTATGCCAAACGTAGATCTGTCCAATATATGGCTGAATATCGACCTGAACGATATGCTGCCTCTGGAGCGAAACGCTGCCGCTGCCCACGAAAAGCTGGATGAGCTGACTCAGCAGGAAGGAAGCATGACCGGCTGGGTCAGCTTCCCCGAAACTCTTGATAAAACCGACCTTGCAGATATTTCCGCCACAGCCCGGCATTTGCGCAGCATCAGTGATGCGGTGGTGGTCATTGGCGCAGGCGGTTCCTACCTTGGTTCCCGGGCTGTTATCGAACTGCTGTATTCCTCTTACTACAACGAGCTTGGTATCGGGCCGAAACTGTATTTTGCCGGCCACAATCTGTCCTCCCGGGAACTGGACGCCTTTGCCTCGCTGCTGGAAAACGTGGATTTTTCAGTTATCGTCATATCCAAGTCCGGCACCACCCTGGAGCCCGCACTGTCTTTGCGTTTCTTCCGTCAGCTGCTTGCCCAGCGTTACGGCGAAGATGCCATATCCGATCGCATTGTTGCCATAACTGACGAAAAGAAAGGCAAGCTGGGCCCCATGGCCGACAAACTTGGTTGGAAACGCTTTACAATCCCTTCCAACATCGGCGGAAGATACAGCGTTTTCACCGCAGCCGGTCTGCTGCCCATGGCTGTGGCAGGTGTCGGCCTCCAGACGCTTATGTTTGGCGCAAAAGCCGAAGCAAGAAAGCTCAGCGGCATCCGGTCTCTCGAAAACCCTGCATGGCAGTATGCCATTGCCCGGAACTTGCTTTACAGCCGGGGCAAAAAAATCGAGCTTATGACCTGCTATGAGCCGTCCTTCAAATACACCGCCGAATGGTTCAAGCAGCTGTTTGGTGAAAGCGAAGGCAAACAGGGCAAGGGCATTTTCCCTGCTTCCGCCCAGTACACCACCGACCTTCACTCCCTTGGCCAGTACGTTCAGGAGGGCGAACGCTCACTGTTCGAAACTCTGGTGCGATTTGACCATGCAGGCGCCCCTGTCCGGGTGGCAAATGACCTTACGGACGGCGACGGCTTGAACTATCTGTCCGGCAAGGAAATGTACACAATCCAAACCGTGGCTGAAAACGCCGTTATCAGTGCCCACAATTCCGGCGGTGTTCCTGTAATTCTCATCGAAGCCGGTGAGATCAACGAGCGCAACATTGGCGCTATGCTGTATTTCTTCCAGCTGTCCTGCGCCATCAGCGGACTGATGCTGGGTGTTGATCCCTTTGATCAGCCCGGTGTTGAGGCCTATAAATCCAATATGCATGCCATGCTGAAAAATCTTTAGGTAACACATTATGAAACACAACAAATATCCCCACATTTTCTCGCCCATAACCATCGGAAACACCGTGTTCCGCAACAGAATATTTACCGCTCCCGCCACGCCTCACCTGCTCCAGACAGATGAGCAATACCCCACCGAAGCCGTTATAGCCTATTACGCCGAAAAAGCCAAAGGCGGTTCTGCCTGCGTGTGCATAGGCGGGCACAACATGGACAAGGATGCTCCTCCCGACCCCGGTCACACCAATCTGAACATCCGTGTTCCCACCACCCACCGTTACTGGTCTCAGCTTACCGACCGTATCCACATGTACGGCGCCAAAGCTTCTCTGGAGCTGCTGGCTTTTGAGTACCATGCGGAAGTAGACGGTCAGCTTTGCTATGTCTCTCCTTCGGGAGATTACGGCCCCATGATAACAAAGGAGCAGATGGAAGCCATCGCCGAAGATCATGCTGACTGCGCCGAAGCTGCAGTAAAATGCGGTTTTGACTCCATTTTCATTCACGGCGGTCACGGTCTGTTCCTGTTCCGCATGCTGTCACCCCTGTTCAACAAACGAACCGACGAGTTTGGCGGCAGTATGGAAAACCGGGCCAGATTCGCCAACATGATTCTGGACGCTATCCGTCGTCGTGTGGGCAACAAGATCCTTATTGAATGGCGTGTCAGCGGTGATGAACTGGCTCCCGAGGGTTACAATGGCTTCAAAGTTGAGGACTGCATCGAGTTTCTCAGGCTCATCGAAGATAAGATCGATATTGCTCACGTTTCTGCCGGCAACATGTCCATCGCCGGAACCGAGGGTGTTATGCACCCCACTATTTTCCTCAAACCCGGCTGCAACGCATATCTGGCAGCTCAGGTAAAGGCTGCCGGCATCAAGGTTCCTGTGCTGACTTTGGGTGCGTTCCAGACTCCCGATCTGATGGAAAAGACTCTGGCCGAGGGCGGTGCAGATATCATTTCCATGGCACGAGGCACCATAGCCGACCCGGAAGCCGTGTTCAAAGCCCGGGATGGTATCGAAGACGAGATCATCCCCTGCATCAAGTGCTTCCACTGCCTTGAATATTCCACCGCACCCAGATTCGCCTGCAGTGTCAACCCCACCGTTGGCCGTGAAGCAGAGCTGAAAACCGTACTCGAACCACCTAAACGCAAAAAGAAGGTCGTAGTCATCGGCGGAGGTCCCGCAGGCATGCAGGCAGCTGTAACGGCAGCCAAAAGAGGCCATCAGGTAATACTGATGGAACGGGATAATCAGCTTGGCGGCAAGCTGAAATGCGCCGCTGCTGCAGATTTTAAGTACGACCTCAACAATTTTATGAATTATCTGCGCCGAATGGTGAAAAAATCCGGTGTGGACGTGCGTTTGGGCGTTTCTGCCACACCTGAAATGGTAGAAGCCGAGCGTCCCGATGCTGTTATCGCCGCACTGGGTGCAGATGCAAGCCGACCTCCCGTACCCGGCATTGAAAAAGCCATTGCTGCCGAGGAAGTTTATCATATGCCTGCCGATTCACTCGGAAAGAGCGCAATAATCATTGGCGGCGGAGATATCGGATGCGAAACTGCTCTGTATCTTGCTCAAAAGGGTGTTCGGGTTGTTATCGTGGAAATGCTTAGGGCACTTTGTCCCGAAACTTTCTCCCTTACCCGTTATGCCATGCTGAATCTGCTGGCCGAGACCCGTCTGGCTTCGGCTTACATGGGCGCCAGCTGCGCCGAAGTAACGGATACCGGCGTTGTGGTCCGTGATTCCTATGGCATGACCCAGGAAGTGGATGCCGATATGGTCATTCTGGCAGCAGGTATGAAGCCCCGGAATCAGGCTGCAGAAGCATTCAGAATGTGCGCTCCCGAATTCTTCGCCGTGGGCGACTGCGTAACCGCAAAGAACGTAAGAACCGCCACCAAGACTGCTTTTGACGCAGCATCGGTGATATGACAAACAGCCTGTCGGCTTTGCCGACAGGCTGTTTGTCAGGGGTTAGTAGTTAGGGATTAGGGGCTAGGGAAAGTTGTCGGCCTAAGGCCGACAATCAATAATCTATCTACCGAAGACAGATACCTATAACTAATCCCTATTCCCTAATTTCTAACCCCTAGAAATAAGCGAAAAGAAACTCCGGCCTTTGGCCGGAGTTCTTTTGCTTATTTCATTGAAATTATCTTTCTGGGGCACTTTTCAACGCAGGCGCCGCAGCCGACACACTTGCTGTAATCAACAACAGCCAGGTTGTCGACAACCTTGATGGCGTCGTGCTCACAGGCTTTGACACACAGCATACAGCCGATGCAGCCTTTTTCGCAGTAGGCACGAACAGCAGGTCCCTTGTCTTTGGAAGCGCAGCCAACAGCAACCTTAGCATCGTAAGGTTTGGAAGCGATAAGACCTCTGGGGCAGGCGGCAGCACAGCTCATACAGCCGGTGCATACTTCTTCATTGACATGGGCATGACCATCCACGATCTCCATAGCACCAAAGGGGCAGGCGGCAACACAGGTGCCGTAGCCAAGGCAGCCAAAGGAGCAGGCAGCAGGACCGTTGCCGCCGATCTTGGTGGCAGCAAGACAGTCGGAAATGCCGTAGTAGTCAAACCTTTTCAGGCCGCCATCGCCGCCGGTGCAGCGGACGAAAGCCACGGTGCGGGCCACATCACCGGCTT
>JAZULX010000187.1:0-2201 GCA_045603325.1 Oscillospiraceae bacterium
CCGAAATTCATGCCGGCCATGGTGTTGCTGCCTTCCCGGAAAAAGAAGAAAACAGTACCGGCTGCCAGAAGTCCCACCGAAATGGTGAGCACCAGCTTTGTGTGAAGCTGCAGGTTTTTGAAACCTTTGTTGTTGTAAATATCCTCCCAGACGAAAAAGCCCAGGCTACCGATAATGACAAGAGCCGCTATGGTCAGGCATACCAGCGGATCGGTGGCATAAAGCATCAGGCTTGAACCCGGGGCAGCATCGCCCAGGATATCAAATCCTGCGTTGCAAAACGCCGAAATGGCGTGGAATAATCCCCTTGCTATGCCTCCTGCCGGTCCATACTTAGGCACAAACCTGACAGAAAGCAGTGCGGCACCCGCAAGTTCAAAAGCAAAGGTGGCAAACACCACATGACGCACAAGGCGAACCAGACCTTCAAGGCCGGATACGTTATAGGACTGGGCGATAATAAGCCTCTGGCGCAGGTCGATCTTCCGTTTCAGCACCATGGACACCATGGACGCAATGGTTACGAATCCAAGGCCGCCTATCTGGATAAGGCAGATTATTACCACCTGACCAAAGGTGCTCCAAAGGGTATAGGTATCACCCGCCACAAGGCCGGTAACACAGGTGGCGGAAGTTGCCGTAAAAAAAGCTGTCAGCACTCCGCAGCTTCGCCCGCTGCGGGAAGCAGCGGGCAGCATCAGCAGCAAAGTGCCTATGGCGATTATGAGCGCAAACACAGCAACGATCACCTGAGTGGTTCTGCCGTGTTTGGCTTTTTGTTGTCTTTTGATGAAAAAGTATCTGATACGCTGGGTCATGGTCATTCTCCAATCAGTATCATTCAGCCTCCAGCAGTGCGTTCAAAATTGCAACGGCAGCCTCTGTGGTGGCCATATCCTCTTCTTTTTCGGTAACGGAACTGTGGTCTAGGATGCTGGCATACAGGCTTTCAAGACCTGCTCTTTCCATAATGGCACTTTCTGCCATGGGAGTGCGGCATTCATTGGATTCGTCAGCAGTGAAGCCAAAGGTCTCTATCTTATCGAAGTATTCCAGAGACGGCTCGCAATAAAGATCCGAGCAGCTTTCGTCCATCAGGTACAGAGCGTACTGGGAATCGGTCATGCACAGCCAAATGCGCTCCTGATTGCTCATGCCAAGCTCGTCGTTGCCCATATACAGAATAACGTATTCTATTTCCACCTTGCCGTTGCCGTCGATATCCGGCACAACGGTGGTAAGCAGCGAATCGATCTCGCTCAATGCGTCGTCGTCTATGTTGTTTCTGGCGGCGATGACGATGCTTGTGTCATAATTGACCTGACGAAGTGCGTCAATAAGCAGGAAGCCTACAATGACAACAATCACTGCAATCGCAAACACTTTCCACTTGTTCTGAAACCAGAAAATATTGACAAACCAGTCGTTGAAATTTTCTCTGTCCTTGTACTTCTGGCTGTATTCTTCAGCTCTGCCTTTCATAAATATGGTTCTCCTTGTATGGTTCTCTTTCCTGAGGGAAAGGTAATTTCTTCTCTTTAACATGGTCATAATACACCATAGAAAGAGCTACGTCAATTCTTTCCTTATAATAAAGTAGTACAAGATTAATGCCGTCTGTCGGCTCTGACAAAGGGTTCTTCTATTTTGTCCGAAAGCAAAAGGCCGTATTTTTCCGGGCGTCGGTAAGCGTTGCCGTGAACTTCCCTGCTGCGGTAATCCCTGATGGCGTCCACAGGCATATCCGCCATGTAAATACCTTCACGCTGTCCTGCCTCGATTATCAGCGTATCCCTTGAGCCGGGCTCGTCGTCACTGTAGGCAATGCCGTCAAAGGCAGATGAGTGTCCGTTGCAGTCGGGCTGACCCTTGGGATAGTTGACGGTGACGATGCCAACCATGTTTTCGTAAGCCCTGGCACGCAGCTGGGACAGGCGGTTTATCTCCATGGGGCAGGCGTTGGGAACGAGTATAATTTCCGCTCCCTTGAGCATAAGTATCCGGGCACTTTCCGGAAACTCCCGGTCATAGCATATCATGGCTCCAACCTTGACTTTTCCACCGGCGGTATCAAGCTCTGTGACGTAAAAATCATCACCGGGTGTAAGGCTGCATTCGTCACCGAAATCGCAGGTATGGACCTTGGCATAGGTCAGTACTCTGTTGCCAAAGCGGTCAAAAAGGCAAAATGTGTTTCTGGG
>JAZULX010000188.1:0-2781 GCA_045603325.1 Oscillospiraceae bacterium
TGCCCGACAGCCAGATGGACCGCTTCACCGTCCGTCTTTCCATAGGTTATCCCTCTGCCCAGGACGAGCGCAGTATGGTGCTTGACCGTCAGGGCGGTAACCCGCTGGACAGCGTCCGTCAGGTGGTGGATACCACGGGTCTTGCCGCCATGCAGGATGCTGCCGCCGCTGTTTATATCAAGGAAGAGCTGGTGGACTATATCGTCACCCTTATTGGCAAAACCAGAAACCACGAGATGATCACCCGGGGTGCCAGCCCAAGAGCTACCCTGTCGGTGACTTCCATGGCCAAGGCTGTTGCCGCCATACAAAACCGCGATTACGTGATTCCCGCCGACGTTCAGGCTGTTTTTGCCGACGTGGTGGCTCATCGGCTGCTGCTGGCTCCCGACGCCGAGGCAAGAGGTCTTTCCGCAGGCGGTCTGCTGGACGAGATTCTCCGCAGCGTCAAGGCTCCAAGGGTCAAGTAGCCATGGCAAAAAACAGGCTGTTATATCTGCTCTTTCTTTTGGGAGCCTTTGTGTTTTATCTGTACTACTTTGCGTGGTTTTCATGGTATCTGCTGATTCTGGCAGCTGCGTTTCCCCTGCTTTCGCTCATTGCCAGCCTGCCTGCCATGGTCACCGTCAAGCCGGAGCTGATTTGTCCGGCTGCTGTTCAGCGGGGTGAACCGGCTTATCTTTCCGCCGTCAACGGCGAGCGGTTTTTTATGCCCGCTCCGACTTACAGGTTCCGGCTGACCATGACCAACGCCATGACCGGCAGAAGCGTCACAAAAAAAGCCGACCTTTCGGGCGGCAGGTCTTACCGTACAATACTCGACACTTCCCACTGCGGAGCCTGCACCTGCTCCATTCAAAAAGGATATGTTTACGATTATCTCGGTCTGTTCCGGTTCCCGGTATCCACCCCCAAAAGCGCGGAAATGCTGGTTATGCCCACTGAAAAAGAGATCGTTCCCAACCCCAATCCCGGCCTGATGCAGTATAAAACATACCACCCCAAAGCAGGCGGTGGTTTTTCTGAAATACACGATATGCGCCAGTACCGACCGGGAGACAGCATGCGTGATATCCACTGGAAGCTGTCATCCAAGCTGGATGACCTTATCGTCAGGGAAGCTCAGGAGCCTGACCGCCGTCAGGTGGTGGTCAGCTTCGATTTTTCCGGAACTGCCGACATGCTGGACAGCACGCTGGATCAGCTGAAATGGCTGTCCGGCCGGCTGACTAAGCTTGACACCGAGCACGACTTGATCTATCTCGACCCGGAAACTATGGTTCCCCAGTGCTACACGGTTTCCTCATCGGCCGACCTGGAGGTTTTTGTCTGCCGTCTGCTCCGTCAGCGTGCTGCCGAAACTCCGGGAATACTCGGGCCGTTCAGCTATGCGGACTGGCACTGTCACATCAGCGCTCAGTCAGAGGAGGGCGACCATGAAGATTAAACGTCTTGTCCCCTGTCTGTGGGCGTTCATATACTCCGCAGCCCTGTCAGTTAGCTCGGTGTACTGCCTGACCTCCTCTTTCGGTTACCCTATTGAAAGCGAATTCATACCCGCAGTCCTTATGGCAGCGGCGCCGTTTGCCCTGCTGACACTTATACCGAAACGCTCTGTTTCCCTGATCCTGTCCATGGCGCTGTTTTGCGTGCTGCTGTATGCACCGGTGAGAGCTGCCTTTGTTTCTGGTATGTTCAGGCTGCTGGGCATCATACTCAACCCCATATCGGAGTTTTACCCCATCCTGGCTCTGCCCTGCCAATACTGCACCCTGCGCGGTTACGGCAGCTGCATGGTTTTCCTGTTCTTTCTGGCAGCCGTCCAAAGCCTGATACTTTGCCGCTGCATAACCGGCGGAATGTTTGTATGGCCGGGCTTGCTGCTGCCTTTGGCGGTTATAACCCCCTGCTTTTTCATCGTGGAAACTCTGCCCGACCTGCTGCCGCTGATGGCTTTCGTTGCCACCACCGCATTGCTGATACTGACTCAGCATCAGCGCAGCCAAAACCAATGGGCAGGTGCAAAGCTGAGCTTCATCATGGCTGTGCCTGTGGCTGCACTGATTGTGCTTATTGCGGCCATCTGGCCAAAGGACACCTATGAACGTCCGGTATGGCCTGACGAAACCCGGCAGGAGCTGATTTACCGGCTCAGCACCCTTACCGCAAAGCCTGTGGTCACCGAAACTCCCGAAACCACCGGCCCGGACATCAGCGCAGCTGTTGCGGCAGTGGAAAAATACGAAGAAGACCTGTCCAAAGCGGGTCCGAGGCAGTATTTCGGTCTTCAGGTGATGCAGGTCAAGGCTCCCGACAGCGGTATCCGTTACCTTCGCGGCATGTCCTATGCCCAGTACAGCGAAAATGTCTGGTATTCTCCTGACCCGGACGCATATCCCGAGCTGCATTTCAGTTCTGTCACCGCCGGTGCTTCAGGCAGCGATGTAAAAACCCTTTCGGTGCGCACCATGGCTCAGCATACGGAACTTTTTACACCATATCACTTGTTCAGCCTGCCCGAGGGTTCCGTCACCGTCAACGATTCCTTTATTTTCGACCCGAATCAGCCCAAGGAATATTCCCTGGACTACTGCGACGGACTGACCGACAGCAACGGTCTGCCGCCGAGGTATGAACAATACGTTTCCGAGTATTACACCCAGGTTCCTGACGAACTGAGGGACGCGCTTTTTGATATTGCCTACGCTCAGGGGCTGTTTGGCATGGAAGTCTCCCAAAGGCCGGATCCGGTGGCGGAATTCATCAGCCAATGTGCCCGGT
>JAZULX010000189.1:0-3605 GCA_045603325.1 Oscillospiraceae bacterium
CCTCTTCCGTCCATGACCTGGGTTTCATGGCCGAAACTGCCCTGAAAACAGCACGCAAAGACGTGGCAGCAGCCATTGGCTGCGACCCATCGGAGCTGTATTTCACCTCCGGCGGTACGGAAGCAGACAACTGGGCCCTCATCCGTGGTGCGGAGCTTGGCCGCCATCGCGGAAAACATATCATTACCACTGCTGTGGAACACCACGGTGTGCTGGAGCCTGCGGCATATCTTGAGTCTCAGGGTTATGAAGTGACTTACCTTGAACCTGACGAAACCGGCCGCATCAGCGTGGAAAGTCTGACGGCAGCTCTACGCCCGGACACCGTCCTCATTTCCGTTATGATGGTCAACAACGAAACCGGTGCCGTCAACGACATTGCAGCCATGGTCAAAGCCGTGAAATCTTCCGGCAGCCGTGCCCTTTTCCATACCGACGCTGTGCAGGGTCTTTTCAAAGTGCCCTTCAAGTTCAAAACTCTCGGCATTGATATGCTGAGCTTCAGCGGTCACAAGATCCACGCTGTAAAAGGCATCGGCGGACTGGTGGTGAAAAAAGGAATTAACCTCAAACCGCTCATTCTCGGAGGCGGTCAGGAATCCGGCAAGCGTTCCGGTACCGAAGCCATGCCTGCCATTATGGCCATGGCAGCTGCCTGTAAAGAGGGCAGCAAAACCCTCCGTCAGGACCTTGAGTCCATGGCAAAGCTGAAAGATCTTGTCATATCCGGTCTGCCCGAAAATGCTGTCGTAGTCGGCGCTCACGATGCTCCCCATGTGGTGAACGTGGCCGTTCCCGGCATTCGCAGTCAGGGGCTTATCAACTGTCTGCAGGAAAAGGGTGTTTACGTTTCCGCCGGCAGCGCCTGTTCAAAGGGCAAACGCAGCCATGTGCTGACTGCCATGGGTCTCAAGCCCGAACTGATAGACGGTTCCGTCCGTGTTTCCCTTTCAAAATACTCCACTGAGGACGATGCAGCCGCATTCCTGTCCGCGTTGGATGAAGCCATAAAACGTTTGAGTTAAATTGTAAGGAATAGTAAAATGAAAAAACTTGGTATCAACAAAGCCTTTATGAAGGCGTTCCTGTCCATATTATTGCCCATTACCGCCCAAAACCTCATATCTTCCACCCTGTCGGTCATCGACTCTTTCATGGTCGGTATGCTTGGCGAAACCGAACTGGCAGCCGTAACCATGGCCAACACCCCGTTTTTTGTGGTCATGATAGTCATATTCGGTGTCCAGAGCGGATGCGGCGTACTTATTGCCCAGTATTGGGGCAAACAGGACGAAAAAACCATATCCCGTGTTGTGGGTGTAGGTATTTACTTTGCGCTGGCGGTTTCTGTGGCCGTCACACTGGTTTCCATCTTCAATGCCGAATGGCTGGTGGGCATTGTAAGCAACAATGATGAACTGCTGCCCTATGCTGCAGCGTATGCCCGCATTGTGGCTGTTTCCTATGTGTTTAACGGCATCTCCGGCATACTTATAAACGCTTATCGCTGCGCAGGCGACACCAAACCCGGCCTGTACATTTACGCTTTTTCCACAGCACTGAACACTTTCCTGAACTGGGTGCTTATCTTCGGCAAACTGGGCGCTCCCGCTCTGGGTGTTGAGGGTGCCGCACTGGCCACTACCCTGTCCCGTGTTGTGGAGCTTGTCATTACCATCGTTGTCCTCAGACGACGCAAGTCCCTGAAACTGCACATGAAATATATTCTGTGCCCCGGCATGATCATCACCAAGGACTTTTTCAAGTACGGCTCCTTTGTTGTCCTCAACGAAACCCTGTGGTCCGTGGGCTACTCCATGTATTCCGTTATCCTTGGTCATATGCCCGGTTCCACTGCTATTCTGGCAGCTTACACCATCTCCGGCAACGTAGACAGGCTGCTTCAGGTGGTCACCTTCGCCTGTTCCAATGCAGCTGCCATCATGGTAGGCAACGAAGTCGGCAAACGTGATGCCGATGGCGCTTACAGAACAGCTGCCGCCATCAACGGTATCTCCGTGTTCCTTGGCGCTGTGGCAGGTTTGCTGCTGCTGATAATCCGCTTCACCATCATGGAGCCGTTGGTTTATCCCATGTTCGACCTGTCTGCCGAAGCTGCCGCCATTGCCAACACCATGCTGCTGATAATGGTCATCGCCAGCCCCGCCAAGGCGTTCAACACCACCAACGTCGTTGGCGTTCTCCGGGGTGGCGGCGACGTCAAGTTCGGCGCCATTTTGGACGTCAGCGTCATGTATTTCCTGTCGGTGCCGCTGGCCGCCCTCAGCGGACTTGTGTTCAACTGGGGCATCACCGCCGTTTACATCTGTCTCAACGGTGAGGAAGTACTGAAAGCTCTCATCGGCATACCGCGATTCCTCAGCAAAAAGTGGATCAAAAACGTAACAAGAGATATAGACTAGAAAAAAGCCTGCCGGGTTAGCGGCAGGCTTTTTTCAGGGGTTAGGATATAGGATTTAGGGATTAGGGAAATGTGTCCAACACGCTAAATCCTAATCTCTAAGCAAAAGAAGGCTCGTCAGAGGCGAGCCTTCTTTTGCTTATATCTGGCTTGCTGCAGCGTAGGCAGCTCTGGTGCACTGGTAAACTCTGCCGGGGCTGTCGCAGTCGCCAACAATGAAGAACTGACGGGCACAGCCTGCGTAGGCAAGGGCAGCTTCCTGTTCGGGAGCAACACCGCCGCAGACCACAACGCTGTCGCACTCGATGGTGTACTGGCCGTCTGCATCATAGGGGCCGGGCTTGCCCATGGGCATGGGAGGCAGCATCATTGGCATGCCCATTCCTTCGGGCATGGGCGGCTTCTTGACGGTGAAGGTGACGGATTTGTCTGTTACGGCTTCGGTGGAAGCGTTTACGGCATAGGCAAAGTTGTCCTTGGCGTTGTAATACTCTTTCAGAGAGCCAATGTAATGGATCTGGTTGGCATCGGATGCCAACTGGCTCTGACGGGTAATGACAGTGACATCGTGGCCGTTATCTGCCAGGTAAAGCGCAGTCTCAACACCGGTCTCACTACCGCCTACAACAACGACCTTTTTGCCCAGTTCGGCTTCGTGGCCAAACACGTCGATGGGGCTCCAGATGCCTTCGCTGCTGTCGCCGGGGATGCCGGGCATTTTGGGTTTTGCACCGGTGGCGGCTATAACCGCATCAAATCCGGCAGCGGAAATCTCATCGGGAGTAGGTGCGCAGTTCAGCTTGACTTCAACGCCCTGTTTGTCCAGCTGATAGACAAGCCAATCCTTGTAGTTCTTCAAAGGCCATTTGAAAGTGGCGTAATCTGCATGGATAAGCTGGCCGCCGAGGACGCCTTTCTTTTCGAACAAGGTGACTTCATGACCTCTCTGGCGTGCCACCAGAGCAGCTCTCATGCCGGCAGGACCGCCACCGATAACGGCAACTTTCTTCACGCTTTCTGCAGGAGGTGCCAGCAGGTCGAGGCGGCTCTTGATGCCCATTTCGGGGTTGACGGAGCAGAAGCTGTGCCAGGGGCCGTCAAAGTTGATGCCGTGGCAGTTGTTGCAGCGAATACAGGGAGTGATGTCGTCGCCTCTGCCGTCCAGCATTTTTTCATAATAATC
>JAZULX010000190.1:0-1667 GCA_045603325.1 Oscillospiraceae bacterium
CTTGACGGTGGCTTTACCATGTTCGTAGATGCAGCCGTCGATGGTTTCCATCCAGAAGATCAGGTCAACAAGATGTTCGCCGTTCTTGACGGTCTTGCCGACGACTTCAGACTTGATGATCATAACGTCGTGC
Organism: Oscillospiraceae bacterium; assembly: GCA_045603325.1. Lineage (GTDB taxonomy): Bacteria > Bacillota > Clostridia > Oscillospirales > Oscillospiraceae > SIG469. The sequence continues at coordinate 134 of JAZULX010000190.1, forward strand.
TGGAGGCCGTGGCCTTCGATACGGCGGCCTGCCATGGAGGGAGCCATGCCGACGAAGTTGGGAGCATCGGGGTTCATGGGGAAGTCGAAACCGAAATCACTCAGGTCGGTCATAATGCCCCACTGGATCTCCTTCAGCCAGCCATGGTCGCCCATCCAGTTGTTGATGTGGCGGATAGCAAAATCACGGCCTGCGAAGTTGATGAAGATGCCTCTCTTGGTCTGCTTGGGAGGTGCGGGCATGGGAGCAGGTGCTCCGCCTTCACCGCCGCCTTCGGGCATGGGAGGAGGTGCCATATTCTTTCTGGGATCGTCGAATTCGGGAGGTTCGGGAGTCAGAACCTTGGGATCTTCGGGGAAGTAAACGCCGGTCTTTTCGTCCTTAACCAGCTTGGCGGGATTTGCGGGATCCAGCATTTCCTTCTTCATGGTGCGGCTGCCGCCAACGCCCATGCCATAGGGAGGAGTGGGATTTGCGGTGGATTCGATGGGGCCTTCGCAGGTCCAGGTGGGCTTGTCGCCAATCTTGACGTCCTGCCAGTACAGAGGTTCTGCACCGCGGCGTTCTTCGTTCTTCCACAGTTCCTTGATGGTTTCCCAGTCAGCATCGGTGTAGACGTATTCGGGACGCTTCCACCAGTCGGGGCTGAGCCATGCGGGAACGGAGGGATCCATTTCGCCTTCTTTCCAGCTCTTGAGGTTTTCGGTGGCGCCGAACATGACTTCGGTGACCTTAACGCCGTTCTGGTTGTAGATGGAGCCGAAGCACTGGATAACCATGTTGCGGTATTCGCCGCCCTCTTCGGGGGTGATATCGGTGAAGTTGATGGAATCCTTGACGATATACAGGGTGTCGCCTGCATAAATGGGAGCCAGCTGCTTTACCCAGTGGTTCAGGGAGCAAACGCACATCATGTCGCGGGCTTCACGGGGGAAAGCGGTGAGGATGCTGTCGTCATGGGCGCCGAAAGCGGGCATGGCGATCTTGGCATCGTAACCCATCTGCTTTGCATACTCGTCGTCGGTATACAGGGGGTTTTCGGGATCGTACTTGTATGCGTTGTACAGCATCATATCTTCTTTGACTTCCAGCTTGTTGCTTACGCCGGGAGTACCTTCGGGCAGAGTGCCGGAGATAAGAGCCTTAACATCAATGGGGCCGCGTTCCTGCAGGGCTTTGGCTTCTGCCAGGAAAACTTCCATGCCGGCCTTTTCACGGTCGGTATAGATGCCGGGATAGAAGGTCTGGAATTTACTCATGTTTTATTCTTCCTTTCTGATTTCATTCAGCCTGATGATATAAATTTTAGTTTCACTTTTTTCAAATGTCAATGTGATATTTGGATATCCATATTGTGTTTTCGAGCGTTTGTGGATATAATTAGTAAAAATTTAACCTCCGGAGTAAAAACAATGAACTTGTCATTTTGGATTACGCGCCGGATCTCCCAAAGGGAGAGGCACGGCAAATACGAAGTTTTTGACTGAGAGGTATCCAGAGGCTACGCAATTTCTCCCCTTGTCATTCTGAGGGA
>JAZULX010000191.1:0-2854 GCA_045603325.1 Oscillospiraceae bacterium
CAAGCTCCGCACCACGGATGAGGGCCCAGTTGTCTGCCTCGGTACCGCCGGAGGTGAAATACAGCTCCGATGGGTCGCAGACAATGGCTGCCGCCACGTCTTTGCGTGCGGATTTCAGGGCAGTTTCGGCCATGAAACCCAGGTCATGGACGGAAGAGGGGTTGCCGAAACCGTCCGTCATGGCGGCCACGGCAGCGTTTATGGCAGCCTCGCAGGGCTTTGTGGTGGCAGCGTTGTCAAGATAATGCATAATATGAGCTCCCTCAAATCGGTTTGATGGTCAGATTCCATGACGGTACAATCGATAGACGTAGTTAATAATTAACAATTAATAATTAAAACTTGTTGGAGTAATTGCGGTGCGTTATTTTTGATACAGCATGCAAAAACTGATCGTATTAACAGCCATCAGATACGGTTGACAGTAAGTACGCAAAACATGGATGATCAAGAATAATAATTATTAATTATTACTTATTAACTATTAATTCTTTTCTGTTGCCAAATTAACATTGTATGTTTTTTGCTCGATAATGTCAAGAATTACGCAAATATATATTGCAATATGGAAGAATTTGTGTAAAAATATAGGGTGCGTCTTTTTGCGCACTTAATTTGTTATTTATTACTGAAAGGGATGCATATTAATGCCAAGCCTCAGAAACATAGCCATTATAGCTCACGTTGACCACGGAAAAACCACCCTTGTTGACGAGATGCTCAAGCAAAGCGGTATTTTCAGGGAAAACCAGGTGGTTGCGGAGCGCGTTATGGACTCCAACGACCTGGAACGTGAACGAGGCATAACCATCCTTGCCAAGAATACCGCCGTTCAGTACGGCGACGTCAAGATAAACATCGTCGACACCCCGGGTCACGCTGATTTTTCCGGCGAGGTTGAACGCATACTTAAAATGGTGGACGGCGTTCTGCTGCTGGTAGACGCTGCCGAAGGCCCCATGCCTCAGACCAGATTCGTGCTTCAGAAAGCTCTTGAAATGGGCCATAAAGTCATTGTTGTCATCAACAAGATTGACCGTCCCGACGAGCGTATCGACGAAGTCTGCGATGAAGTTCTTGAGCTCCTGCTGGATCTGGATGCCACCGAGGATCAGTTTGATTCGCCCACTCTGTTCTGCTCTGCCAAGCAGGGTATTGCAACCTATTCTCCCCATACCGAGGGTGTGAACCTTGAACCTCTGTTCAAAACCATCGTTGAGTATATCGACGAACCCACCTGCAGCACCGAAGGCCCTGCTCAGATGCTGGTTTCCTCCATCGACTACAACGAATACGTTGGCCGTATCGGTGTAGGCCGAATCGAGCGCGGTCAGCTGAAAAAGAACCAGGAAATCATCGTTTGCGATTACCACGACAGCGACAAAAAGGTCAAGGCAAAGATCGCAGCTCTCTATGTTTACGACGGCCTGAACCGCATGCCCGTGGAAGTTGCCGACGCCGGCGATATCGCCTGCATTTCCGGCATTTCCGATATCACCATCGGCGAAACCGTCTGCGACATCAACACTGTTGAACCGCTGCCTTTCGTCAAGATTTCCGACCCCACCATCGAAATGACCTTCTCCGTCAACGACAGCCCCTTTGCCGGCAGAGAAGGCAAATTTGTCACCTCCCGCAATCTGCGTGACCGACTGACCAGAGAACTTATGAAAGACGTTTCCCTCCGTGTCACCGAAATGGGCACCGACGCTTTCAACGTGGCAGGACGCGGTGAGCTGCATCTGTCTATCCTTATCGAAACCATGCGCCGTGAAGGTTACGAGTTCCAGGTGTCCACTCCCCGAGTGCTGACAAAGGAAATCGATGGCAAAATGTGCGAACCTCTGGAACGCCTTGTGGCCGACGTGCCCGACAACTGTGTGGGCGCAGTCATCGAAAAGCTGGGTTCCCGAAAGGGCGACCTGCTGTCCATGACACCCATGGGCAGCCGCACCCGTATTGAGTTCCTTGTGCCTTCCCGTGGCCTTTTCGGCTACCGCAACGAGTTCCTTACCGATACCAAGGGCGAAGGCATCATGTCCTCCGTGTTCGACAGCTATGCTCCAGTCAGAGGAGAGATTTCCCGCCGCAGCGGCGGTTCCCTGATAGCCTTTGAAAACGGTGACGCCACCACTTACGGCCTGTACAATGCTCAGGAACGTGGCGTGCTGTTCATCGGACCCGGCACTCCCGTTTATGCCGGCATGGTTGTTGGCCAGAACGCCAAGAACGACGATATGAGCGTCAATGTCTGCAAGAAGAAGCAGCTTACCAATATGCGTGCTTCCGGCAGTGATGATGCTCTGCGCCTTACCACTCCCAAAAACCTCAGCCTGGAGCAGTGCCTGGAATTCATTGCCGATGACGAGCTGCTGGAAGTAACCCCCAGCAACCTCAGAATCAGAAAACGCCTGCTGGATCATTCTGCCCGTATGCGTGAAGCCAGCAAGAACAAATAAGATTGCCTGTCCCAGAGGGAAAACCCTCTCAGTCAGCCTCGCTGACAGCTCTCCCAAAGGGAGAGCCGGGAAAAACCAAGGAGGTACCCAAGCCAAACGGAATAATCATCGTAAACAAGCCCGCAGGCTGGACCTCCCATGACGTGGTGGCAAAGCTCAGGGGAATATTCCACGAAAGACGCATAGGCCACGCCGGGACGCTGGATCCCATGGCAACGGGCGTATTGCCGGTTTTTGTGGGCCGTGCCACAAGAGCCGTGGAGTTCATGGAATCCGCCACCAAAGCCTATGACGCAGGTCTGCTGCTGGGCCTTTCCACCGATACCCAGGACACCACCGGCGAGGAGTTGGAAAGAAAACCTGTCACCGTTACCCGTCAGGATGTGGAAGCTGTG
>JAZULX010000192.1:0-1870 GCA_045603325.1 Oscillospiraceae bacterium
AAGAAGCTGGGCTATCTGCCCGGCGCAAACCTGCCCAACGTCTACACCGCTGTTGACCTGCTCCGCGCCAACCGTCTGGGGCTGCCCATCGAACTGGGCGACACCGTTAACGTTATCGGCGGCGGCAACGTTGCTTTCGTCGTAGCCTGCACACTTATCCGTATGGGCAAGACCGTTAACGTAGTCTGCCTCGAAGCCAACGCTTCCCAGGCATCCCCCGAAGAACGCGACCTTGGTCTGGAAGACGGCGTAAACCTCTTCGACAGCCACAGCAACGAAGCCATCCTGGGCGACGAAAACGACAAGGTTGTCGGCCTGCAGGTCCACAAGATCAACAGCTTCTACTTCCATCCCGAGACCCGTGCTCTGGTTGAAGATGCTATCCCCGATTCCACCTACACCATTCCCTGCGATTCCATCGTATTCGCAGCCGGCCAGGTTACCGGTCTGACCGACGAATTCGGCCTCGAGCTGAACCGCTTCGGTTACCCCATCGACCCCGCCACCGGCAACAGCGGTTTCAACACCAGCGTTGACGGCGTATTCTGCGCAGGCGACGTTATCACCGGTACCAAGTTTGTTATCAACGCCATTGCCAGCGCCCGTGAATGCGTGCCCGTTATCGACAAGTATCTCGGCGGCGAAGGCATCATCGACGAAACCCTGATCGAACGCGAACTGAATCCCGAAATCGGCAAGATCGAAGGCTTCGGCAAACTGGAACGTCAGGAAATGGCTGTTAAGCCCGCAGAGGCTCGCCGCGACAACTTCCTGCCCATCAGCGACGGTCTGACCGACGAGCAGGCTAAGTGCGAATCCAGCCGCTGCCTCCAGTGCGACCTCCGTGTACCCATCACTCAGGTTGACATCTGGACCGCTTACGAAAACAAATAATCAACAGGGAGGTCAATTTTAATGAAAAAGCTTGAAATCACAGGCTGCAAGGAAAAAGCCGCCCTGCTGCCTTCCATTGACGAAATCATCAACAAGGCTCCTGAAGTCTGCCCCGTTGACTGGGCTCTGAAGGTCGTTGAGCTGGCCCGTAAGGAAGCCTGCGGCAAAACTGTTCCCTGCCGTGACGGTCTGTGGCAGATCATCCGCATCGTTGAAGACGGTACCACCGGCCTCGGCGAAAGCGAAGACCTTGAACTGCTCAAGGAACTGCTGGACGCTCTGGTAACCCTCGGCTGCGAACTGACTGCCGAAGCTGCAAAGCGCGTTCTGAAGTCCATCGAGCTTTACAGCGAAGAGTGGGAAATGCATATCAAGAGAAAGCGCTGCACCGCTCTGGCCTGCAAGAGTTACTACACTGTTTATGCCGATCCCGCTGCCTGCACCGGCAACGAAGATCTGTCCATCTGCCCCGAAGGCGCCATCGCCGGCGGTGCCGGTCTCATCAGCGTTGTTGATGAAGAAAAGTGCACCAAGTGCGGCAAGTGCCTGGAGCAGTATCCCGAAGTTTTCAAGAAGTATGGCGCCATCAAGCCCAGACTTCCCGAAGCTCCTGTTGCTGTCGGTTCCTTCAACGCCGAAGGTGGCCGCAGAAGCAGAAGAAGATAACTTCAATTATAAAAAGACGCCCGTCATGGGCGTCTTTTTTATTGTCTCTAAATGGCTCAAGTACGTTATTATTTGTTATCTGTTGCGAATGTGTGGATTATATGATAAAATAATATGATGTAGTAATATGTCGAATTTTGAGGAGGAAAAAGCCGTGGCCAAAGTCAGCATTATTGTACCCGTATATAACTGCGCGGATTTTCTTCCTCGCTGTTTGGAAAGCTTGCAAACCCAGAGCTTTACAGACTGCCAGTTTGTGATAGTGGACGACAGTTCAACCGACGGCAGCAGCGATATCATAAACCAATAT